>JAUNAY010000096.1 GCA_030527385.1 Fusobacterium sp.
GTTTTACAGTTTTATCAGTAGTAGGCACAACTTCAAATCCCTCTGGCATATCTCCTTTTGTCACAGGGAACATATAGTTTTTAGTAGGCACTAAATCTTGAAACTCATCACTTAATACATATTCCATAAAAAGTTTTGCTCCATCTTTAATCTCTTTTTTATTAACAAGTGAAACTCCCTCTAAATACATAAATGTTCCATCATCAACTAAGAAACTATCAAATTTCTTTTGTTCTTCATCTGCAACAAAGAAAAGATTGCTTGTAGCATACCCTATCATCATTGGGGCTTCTCCAGTTGTTAACTTTGCAAAAGCTTCACTCCAACCAGGTTCAACTGTATAGATAGCTGGTTTTATAGTTTTCCAAAAATTTTTCCAATTTTCTCCATAAAGAGCTATACTCCATAATAATGCTTCTTCTCCAGTAGCTGAAGTCATTGGGTTTTCAACTAAAAGCTGTTTATTTAATTTTCCTAATTCAGCTAAAGTTTTTGGCGTATTTTCTATTTTAGTAGTATCATAGTTAACTGCTAACATTCCATAATCAAATGGTGTTACATATCCATCTTTATCCATTACAAGTTTATCATTAGATATATTTTTTATATTTTTAGGAATATAAGGAACTATAAGCTTCTCTCTTTTTGCAATTTCTGTATTTAAAGATGTAAATCCCACAACAATATCTGCTTTTGGATTTTTTCCCTCTAATTTTAATCTTGAAACAAGCCCATCAATAGACACATATTTAATATCTACACCTGTTTTTTCTTTAAATACTGGGGCAAAAGTTTTCCCTATCCATTTAGAAGAACTTGGTCCATATACCACTATTTCCTCTCCAAACACAACTAATGACACAATAAACATAAGTGACAAAACAATTTTTTTCATTTACCTTCCTCCATTTGAAAGCAATAAAAAAAGCTGCCGTAAGACAACTTAAAAAGATTTTTCCTACGCTGGCATTATCCAATCAGGTCTGACGGTCGAAATAAATTTCCTCTCAGCTTTTCAGCTCCCGTAAAATATTTAATCTAGTTAATTTTAATATACACTTATATTTATACTTTGTCAAATATCACTTTCTATTTTTTTATTTTTAGGTTATAATCTCTATTATAATCAAAATTTAATAGGAGGTTTACTATGAAAAAATTACTTTGTATTCTTTTTGTTGCTCTTTCTATAAATGCTATGGCACTTGAAGGACATTTAAAACTTGGAGCAACTACATTAACAAACTCTTATAACAGTGAAAGTGGAACTTTTGAAGATTATGCTCCTACTTTTGGATTTGAACTAACTCAAGGATTTATAATTGGAGATTTCGGAGCTGGAATAGCTTATAATAAAGCTGTTGGAGACACTGAAATTTCAACAGTTCCTGTATACTTACTTGCTAGATTAAATCTTTTACCTATCTTTTTTGAACCTTACATCGTTTTAAAAGGTGGATCAATTTTAGAAACTGAAGAAGATGCAAAAGGATCATCTCCAGATGGAAAAGCTTATCTTGCTGGTGGAGTTGGTGTTGAATTAGATCCATTCCAAGTTGAAGTTTTATATTCTCAAACAAAAATTGATGATGACAATAGAGGATCTGACAAATTAAAACAAGTTTCTCTAATATTTGGTTATAAATTATTCTAGGAGGTAGGTTATGTACCACACTGAAGTTTATATCAAGGCTTCAACAGTTGATGAATTAAAAAAAGAAGCTTGGGATATTGAAAAATTTGAAGGTTTTTGTAAACAGTGCAAAAATTATGGAAAAGTTTGGTCTTGTCCACCATATGATTTTTCAGTAAAAGAGTATTTAGATAAATATAAAAATATATATATTGTTGGAGTAAAACTTATTTTTGATGAAGAAACTCTTTCTACAATTAATACAAAAGAAAAAATTTCATCTTATACTACTAAAACTTTACATTTTATGAAAAATAAGATAATGTATGAAATGTTAAATTTAGAAAAATTGTATCCTAACTCTATCTCTTTATCAGCTGGAGGTTGTAACCTTTGTGAAAATTGCTCTAAATTAAATAATAAAAGTTGTCTTCACCCAGATTTAATGAGATACTCTTTAGAATCTCTTGGCTTTGATGTAGGGAAAATTTCAAGCAACTTACTTAATTTTGAATTAAAATGGGCTACTGAAACTAGATTGCCTGATTATTTTTCTCTCATAGCTGGTATAATGACAAATGAAAATATATCCAATTTAGAAAATAACATTAATTTATAAAATTAGCTAGCTTTAAAGCTAGCTAATTTTTTATCTTTCAATTCCATCTCTTGCCATAACCCCTTTTGTATAATAATGTTTTACCTCTTTCATCTCTGTTACTAAATCAGCTTCATCTATTATACTTTGAGGTGCATATCTACCTGTTAAGATTAACTCTACATCTTCTGGCTTTTCTTTCATCAAATCTAAAATCTCTTTTTCTGTTACTAATCCAAAATAATTAGCCACACATATTTCATCTAAAATTATCACTTGGTATTGTTTACTTTTATAAATCTCTCTTACCCTTTCAATTCCTAATTTTGCTTTATCAATATCACATTGCTGTACACAATCCTTAGAAATAAGACAAGTATCTGTTCCATACATTTCCACATCTATATTGTCCAATTTTTCAAAAGTTTTAAGTTCGTGATACTCTTGCCCTTTCATAAATTGCCCTATATAAACACTAAAGCCATTTCCTAAAGCTCTTACTGCTAATCCTAGAGCTGCTGTCGTTTTTCCCTTTCCATTTCCAGTATAAATTTGAATATATCCTTTCATTTCACCACTCCCTTTTAGTTTAGTATAATATAAATATATAGAAAATAAAAGAGAGAACTCGTGGGTCTGGTACGAATTCTCTCTCTTTTATTTTAATACACAGAGATTTTTGGAAAATTTAACTATTTCTTAGATTTTTAATATTTTATAAATTAATCTTTTTCGTTAGAATATTGAACTTTTTTAGCTTGCATATCTTCTGGTTTATGATGAGATGCAAATTCAACGTGTTTTATATATAGATTTTGAATTGCTGGATTTTGTCCTAATCCTTCTAATATAACTTTAGATACTGTAAATCCTTCTTTTTGAAGATCTTTATTCCAATCTTCAGCTATGTCATTATTAGCGTGATCTCCTGCTACGAACATAAATGGAACTAAAACAACATCTTTTACTCCGTTAGCTTTTAATTTTTTAACTACGTTATCAAAAGCTGGATATCCTTCTACTGTACCAACAGCATAATTATTTAGTCCAGCATCAGTAAGAACATAATCCATCATAGCATATGCTGATCCACCAAAGTGATGTGTTCCGTGTCCTACAAGAACAACTCCTTGTCCTTCTTTTAATGGTCCGATTCTATCAGATAAAGCTTTTGCTACTGCTTCATAATCTTCGTGATCAGTTAATAAAGGATTTCCTATTCTAATATCTTTAAAATCCTTTTCATAATTTTTTAGTTCTTCAGCAAGGTTTGTAGATTCTACCCCATTCATAATATGAGTTCCTTGAACTAAAAGATGTGTATATCCATCTGCTTTTAATTGATTAATAACTTCTGAAGGATTTTGTTTTTCAATTCCTCTAGCTTTTAATCTTCTCATTACAATTCTTGAAGTAAATGCTTCTTTTACATCTACACCTTTAAACTCTTTTTTTGCTTTGTTATTAATAGCATCAATACTTAATGCTCTAGCATCGTCATAAGTAGTACCAAAGTGTACCATTAAAACTGCTGCCTTATCTCCTTTTTTCATTCCTTTGAAAAAATCGTTATCCACATACCCTCCATCTGAATGAGCCATAGCCACAGTTCCTGCTGCAACTAATAATGCTCCTACTAAAAGTTTTCTCATTTTTCCCATAATTTTCTCCTCCTTTTTAAAGGGATAAATAAAAAAATCCCCTCTGTACAGGAGATATAGCCTTTAAATTATAAGGTTAATATCTCTCGTCCTCGCAATGATATTACATAATATTTGTTCAAGGCAGGTCTCCTGACTTAGCTTCCTCCTTAAGATACCCTTCCCGAAAAATCAGTGGTTTGTATCTCTCGTCAGCATCACAGTGGCGGGACCGTGTAGGCTTAAACCTCTCTTCCCTTTTAATCTAAAATAGAACCTTAAATTCAACTATTCTGTTCAATATGAATATACTATGTTTTTTTTTAATTGTCAAGTTATTATACTAATTTATTTTTTAACCATAATTTTATTGACAAAGCAAAAATTAAGTAATAGAATTATTGTGGTTATAATATGTGTTTAGTAATATAAAAATATTTTGAGTTTTAGAAAAATTAAAAGGGAATTGAGTGAGAATCTCAAACGGTCCGGCCGCTGTATAGCAGTAAATTATTTTCAATACCATTGGATTTTTCCGAGAAGGTGAAAATAGTGTTAGAACTGTAAGTCAGAAGACCTGCTCAAAATATATCACTATATAGGCTTCCGAAGAAAGTCGTGGTGTATAGATATTTTTATCTGCCCAGCATCTTTCTATGATAGTGCTGGCTTTTTTTATTAAAAATAAGGAGATTGTATGACAAAAAAATTAAAATTCATTTTATTATTAGTTTTTAGTATTATTTTTACTCAAAATATAATAGCTAAAGAAAACTTTTATATCAAACAGAATAGTGAAGAGTTAAATCTTGACTACTTTCCTAAAAAGATAGTAACTGATTCAGCTATTGTATCAAGATTTTTAGCTGCTTTAGATATTGAATTAGTCGGTGTTCCTAGTTCTACTACTAAAATTCCTGAAAAATATAAGAATGTTCAAAGAATTGGAAGATCTGGAATGCCAGATTTAGAAATAGTAAAAGCTTTAAATACAGATTTAGTGGTTTCTACTTTATACTCTAAACCTGTTTTAAAACCAAAATATGATAACTTAGATATACCTAGCTTTTATCTTAAGGTGGACACTTATGATGAATCTATGGAAGCAATCTCTATTCTTGGAAAAGCATTTAATAAAGAGGAAAAGGCTAATGACATATTAAAAAATA
>JAUNAY010000097.1 GCA_030527385.1 Fusobacterium sp.
CCTCTTCAATGCTCATATTACTACTATCTATTTCAATAGCATCATCAGCTTTTTTTAATGGGCTTTCCTTTCTTGTAGAATCAATGTGATCTCTCTCTTTTATTGATTTTAAAACAGAATCATAATCCTCTTCTATACCTTTTTCTCTATATTCATTTAATCTTCTTTTAGCTCTTTCTTCTGGAGATGCTACCAAAAATATTTTCACTTGAGCTTTTGGAAATACAACTGTTCCAATATCTCTTCCATCTAAAATTATTCTTTTTCCTTGGCTTATCTCCCTTTGAAGTTCTACTAATTTTACTCTTACAGCTTTGATTGCTGCTACTGGAGAAACAACACTACTTACCTCTGGTGTTCTTATCTCTTTCGATACATCTTTTCCATTTAAGAAAAATTGATTTCCAACTATATCTAATTTTGTATTTTCTAACATTTTTAAAACACTTTTTTCATCTGTTAAATCAACCTTATTCTCTAAAGAATAAAGAGCTATCATTCTATACATTGCTCCAGTATCTAAATATGTTAAATCATATTTTTTAGCTACTAATTTAGCTATTGTACTTTTTCCACTTCCTGCTGGTCCATCAACCGTAACTATAAACTCTTCCATTGTATCCCCCTATTAATTAGCTTTTATAAGCATTGCTCTCCATTCTTTATCAGCTTTTACTTCAAGAATTTCCATTCCAAGAGCTTCTACTTCTCTTTTTAGTAGTTCACATTTTTCATCTATAATTCCAGAGAAAATTACTAATCCATCTTTTTTAACAACTTTTGAAATATCATTTAATAAAATTAAAAGTACATCTGCTAATATATTTGCAACTACTACATCAAACTTTTTACCATTTACTACTGATACTAAATTTCCTAAATAAACTTTTGCTCTTTCCTCTGATATTTTATTTAGCTCTAAATTTTCTCTAGCTGATTCCACTGCTAACTCATCAATATCTGTTCCATATACTTCTGAAGCTCCAAGTCTATCTGCTGCTATCATTAAAATACCAGATCCTGTACCAACGTCTATTACGCTATCTCCCTCTTTTATATTCTCTTCCATAAGTTTTAAACATAAAGAAGTCGTTGGGTGCGATCCTGTACCAAAAGCTCTTCCAGGGTCTAATTCAATTATAAGCTCGTCGTCCTTAGGCTCATACTCTCTCCAAGTTGGTTTTACCACAAATCTTTCACTTACTTTTTCAGTAAATAAATATTTTTTCCAGCTATTTTGATAATCTTCTTCATCATATTCATAAAAATCAATAGTATAAACCAAATCTTCTCTATCTGCAAAAACTTCTTCAAATCTTTCTAAAATAACTTTTTTTCTTTTTTCAGCATATATATTTAAAGGAAAATAAGCTGAAACTGCGTGATCTACCATTAAAAAATCCTTTTCATTTTTGTAAAAATCAAGGGGATTTTTATGTGTCATTGGTTCTTCAATTTTTAGCCCTGTCACACCAAAATCATAAAATATGTCTGAAATCTCTTTAGTGGCTCTGTCTATATCATCACTTTCATAAATTACTTTTATCTCTACTACTTTCATTCCCATCTCCAATTACATAAAGTTTATTTGTGTCAATGATTTATTTATTCTTTCTATACTTTTACACTCTCCAGTTTCTAAATCTATTTCTACCTCTATTGCATTTATTCTTTCATTTCCTTCAGCTATTTCAAATCTTTGAGGTAAAGCGTTTAAAAATTTAGGAAGTATAGAGTTCACTGTCATTCCTATAACACCATTGTCTGATCCTGTCATTCCAACATCAGTAATATAACCTGTTCCCTCTGGAAGAATTTTATTATCTGCAGTTTGAATATGTGTGTGTGTTCCATAAAGTACAGAAACATATCCATCTAAATGCCACCCCATCGCTATTTTTTCAGAAGTAGCTTCAGCGTGAAAATCAACTATAATAACTCTTGTTTCCTTTTTTACTTCCTCTAAAATCTCTTTTATCTTTTTAAATGGACAATCTATTGGAGGCATAAAAACTCTTCCTTGAATAGATATTACTCCAACCTTATTTCCATTTTTATCTTTTACTATTGTATATCCCTTTCCTGGAGTTCCCTCATCTGGATAATTTGCCGGTCTTAAAACTCTATCTGTTCTATCTAAATATTCATAAAAATCTTTCTTATCCCAAATATGATTTCCACCAGTTATTACATCACAACCCCAATCTAATAATTCATCAGCTAGTTTTGCTGTAATTCCAAATCCTGCTGCTGAATTTTCACCATTTACTATTACAAAATCATAATTTTTTCTATTCTTTTCAAGAAAAGTTTTTAAAGTTTTTCTCCCTGGACTTCCTACTATATCCCCTACTATTAATACTTTCATTTTAATCCTTCTTTCTTTTTATATTTTATTCTATACACTATTTTTTCTTTACTCTAAATTATATCATTTTTTTGTATATTTAACAATTTTCATTTATTATTACCAACAAAAAAAGACTCTACAAATAAAGCAGAGTCTTTTAATCTAAACTATATTATTTCGCGTATTCCACAGCTCTTGTTTCTCTTACAATAGTTACTTTTATTTGTCCTGGATATTGCATTGTTTCTTCTATTTTCTTAGCTACATCTCTTGACATTTTAGTTGCTGCATCATCGCTTACAATCTCTGGATTAATAATTATTCTTATTTCTCTTCCAGCTTGAATTGCATAAGATGATTCAACACCACTAAATGAATTTGCTATCTCTTCAAGATTTTCTAATCTCTTTAGATAAGCTGTTAAAGTTTCTCTTCTTGCTCCTGGTCTTGATGCTGATATTGCATCTGCTGCTTGTACAAGAATTGCTTCTACTGTTTCAAACTCAACTTCGTTATGGTGAGCCATAACTGCATTGATAACATCTGATTTTTCACCAAATTTTTTCAAGAACTCTCCACCAATAATAGCGTGTGATGCTTCTATATCATTTTCTAATACCTTACCAACATCGTGTAAAAGTCCAGCTCTCTTAGCTAACTCTGTATCTGCTCCTATTTCTGCTGCTAAGTTTGCAGATAATTTTGCCACTTCTATTGAATGTGTTAAAACATTTTGTCCATAACTTGTTCTGAACTTTAATCTTCCTAAAGTTCTTATAATTTCTGGGTGCATTGCTGGGATTCCAAGCTCTATCAATGCCTCTTCTCCAGCATCTACTATCTCTTTTTCAATCTCTTTTCTAGCTTTATTTACTACTTCTTCAATTTTTCCAGGATGAATTCTTCCATCTGTGATTAATTTTTCAATAGCAATTCTAGCTATCTCTCTTTTTACTCCGTCAAAGCTTGAAAGTACTACTGCTTCTGGAGTATCATCTATTATTATGTCTACACCTGTTAAAGCTTCAATAGCTCTTATATTTCTTCCTTCTCTTCCTATAATTCTTCCTTTCATTTCATCATTTGGAAGATTTACTACTGATACTGTGGCATCTACAACATAATCAGATGATGCTTTTCCTATTGCTGTTGATAAAATTCTTCTTGAGATTCTATCTTTTTCATCTTCTAATTTACTTTCGAACTCTCTTATAGCCACTGCTGTTTCGTGTGTTAGATCATCTCTTAATTTTGCTATTAAAATATCTCTAGCTTCATTTCTTGAAAGTCCAGAAATTCTTTCTAACTCATTTTCTTGTTTTGCTTTTATATTTTCAATTTCTTCTCTTTTAGCTTCTAATTCTTCAGTAGTTTTTTCTAACTCTTGACTCTTTACTTCTAATTTTTCAATTTTATTATCTAAAGTTTCCTCTTTTTTAGCAAGTCTTGCTTCTTTTTGAAGAAGTTCATTTTTAGAATTTTTTATCTCTCTTTCTGCTTCCTCTTTAATTTGATACACGTGCTCTTTAGCTTTTAACTCAATCTCTTTACCTTTTGCAACAGCTTCTTTTTCTGCTAATTCAACAATCTCTTTAGCTTTTATCTTTGATTTTGTAATTTCATCTTCTAAATCATTTAATTCATTTATTCTTTTATCTATAACAGACTTTTTATATAGCAACGATATTACTATACTTAGTCCGATTACTACTAATCCAATTCCTAAAAATACATTCATGCTCTATCAATCTCCATCTATATTAATTTTATTTAAAACTTTCTACTGCTTCCTCTTCTGTTTCATAAATTTCAAATATTTCATCTAGTCCAATCATTTCAAATATAGTTTTTATATTTTCATTTAGTTTTATAAGTTTGATATCTCCACCCATATCTTTAACAACTTTTAGTTTTCCTCTAAGAATTCCCATTGCTAAACTGTTAATATGAACTAACTCTTCAAAATCTATAATAAATTTAATGTTATCCATTTCAACAAGTTTAGTAATTCTTTCTTTTAATTTAGGTGCAACTAGAGCATCTAATTCACCTATAACCTTTATTACTTTTATATCTCCTACATTTTTCTCAAGTATATCAAAATTTACTACCATTTTTTTATATAACCTCCTTGATTTTCTTTTCTATTTTAAATAATGTTCCATTTAATTTTTTTTCTATTTTAAAATTATCTGCAATGGCTCTTGCTATATATAAGCCCATTCCGCCTTCTTCTTTACTAATTTTTTCTTCATCAAAACCTACACCATTATCTTCTACCACTAATTGAATAACATCATTTGATCTTTGAATCTCTAAAATGATATCTCCAGGTTTATATTTATATCCGTGCTCAACTACGTTAGTTGAAAGTTCATCTACAACAGATAAAAGTTGGAATACATCTTTTTCGTTTATATGTTGTAATTCAAGATAAGTTTTTACTAAGGCTCTAATTAAAGATAAATTCTCTAAAGAAGAGGGTATCGTCATTTTTATAATATTTTTCACCTACTATCACCTTCTCTCTTTAAATTTCGTTATTTTCCATTTACCATCTTTTAATGAAAAATATACATCAAAATATATAGTTCTATCTTCAACAACAAGTGCAAGTAAACTTTGTGCACTATTTTTGAAGAACTTAGGTTTATTAATAAATATCTTCATTTGAGAAAAATCAATCTTTT
>JAUNAY010000098.1 GCA_030527385.1 Fusobacterium sp.
ATATATGGAAAATTTACTGGAAAGGAAAAAGAGGCAGAAAAACTTTATTCAAGTAGTAAAAAAACAATAGAAAATTTGAAAAATAAAGTAGCTAAAGAACCCCTTAATTTAAAAGGTGCTATTTTATATATCACAACTCCAATGATGGGATTTAATAATGCCTCTCTTCCTGGAGAGATTATGAATATTTTAGGAGTTACAAATATTGCTGGAAATTTAAAAGGAAATAAACCTATTATCTCTCAAGAGATATTACTACAAGAGAATCCAGATTTTTTAGCTGGAGCTATGAGTATAAACTCTACAGAAGATATAAAAAATAGTAACCCAGCTGTTTCTCAAACTAAAGCTGGAAAAAATAATAATTTTTTTATAGTTGATTCTAGCAAAATTTTAAGAGGATCTCCTAGACTTTTTGAAGAGATGGAACATTTTTATAATGAACTTGTAGAGATAAAAAATAAAAAATAAATGTCTCACTGCACCTAAAATTAAGATAAAGGTGCAGTTTTTTTATTATTAATAATCTCTTTTATACTTCCATTTTCCATAACAATTATTCTATCAGAAATTTGATTTACAAATTCAATTTCGTGACTAACAATTACCATTGTAATGTCACTTGTATCTCTTAACTCTCTTATTACATTTTCAACTTCTTTTACCATTTCTGGATCTAGTGCAGATGTAGGTTCATCAAATAGTAGTACCTCTGGGTTTTTAGCTAAAGCTCTAGCTATGGCAACCCTTTGTTTTTGACCTCCAGATAAAGTTTTAGGATAAAAATTAGCTCTTTCTTTTAGTCCAACCTTATCAAGAAGTTGAAAAGCTATCTCTTTAGCTTTTGATTTTTCCATTTTATCAACAACAATAAGTGATTCCATAATATTTTCTAATGCTGTCATATGAGGAAATAGATTAAATGATTGAAAAACCATTCCCATTTTATTTTTTTCTGGTACTTCAATAGTTCCTGAATCTATATTTTCCAATCCGATAAGACATCTAAGTAAAGTTGATTTACCCCCACCAGATGCTCCTATTATAGATATTACCTCACCTTTTTCAATCTCTAAGTTTATGCCTTTTAAAATCATTTCATTTTCAGAATATTTTTTATATAGATTTTTTACTTTAATAACCATATTAAATCATCACCTTTTTTTCCATTTTTTTAAAGAATATAACTACAACAGTAGAAAGTAAAAGATATAAAATTGCACAGATAATAAATGGAGTTATTGAAAAATCTCTTGTTACAATCTCCTTTGAATTTCTAAGAATTTCAGCCATTCCAATAGCTGAAACTAATGATGTATCTTTTATAAGTGTAATTGCTTCATTTGATAAAGGAGATAAGGCTGTTACAAGAGCTTGAGGAAGTATTATTCTTTTCATTGTTTGATAATAATTCATACCTAAAACTTTTGCAGCTTCATATTGTCCTTGATCTATTCCTAAAATGCTTCCTCTGAATATCTCACAAAAATAAGCTGTATAATTTACAATAAAAGTTATAGATGCAGCTGTGAATGGAGATAAAGTAACTCCAAATACTGGAAGTCCATAATATACAAAGAAAAGTTGTAACAATAGAGGTGTTCCTCTAAATATCCACGTATAAATTTGTATACTATTATTTAGTAAACTAGATTTTGAAACTCTACCCAAGGAAAAAATAATTCCTAAAGGCAGAGAAAATAACATAGTTATTATATATAAATTAATTGTCAGTTTCATTCCTTCCAAAATAAAGATTATATTTTCATTCATATCTATATATCCTCCAATTTTATTACTTTCTTCCTAACCATTTTTCACTAATTTTTTTAAAAGTGCCATCATTTTTCATATTGATTAGTTGTTTGTTAATTTCTTCAATAAGTGCTTTGTCATTTTTTCTAAAAGCTACTGCATAGTGTTCATCAGATAAAGATTCTTCTGAATAGTTTAAAGTATCTTTTTTAGAATTATAATATTTTCCAGAAACAGAGTCCATTACTACTGCATCTGTTCTTCCAGCTTCTAAATCAAGAAGAGCCTCAACATTTGTTGAATATTTTTTTATCTCTTTTATTTGGCTAGATATAGAATTTTTTTCAACTGCTAAAGCACCTGAGCTTCCTAACTGAACTCCTACTGTTTTTCCTGCCAAATCTTTAATTTTTGCAGGTTCAGTTCCTTTTCTAGTAAAAATAATTTGTCCATCTATAAGATAAGTTTCTGAAAAAGCAACTTGTTTTTTTCTTTGTTCTGTGATTGACATACCATTCCACACCATATCTATTTTTTTGCTTCTTAGATCAAATATGATTCCGTCCCATTCACAAGGTTTAAATTTGACTTCAACTCCCATTCTTTTAGCTACTTCCTTTGCTAAATCAATATCAAATCCGACTAGCTCTCCATTTTCATCTCTAAATCCCATTGGGGCAAATGTTGCATCTAATCCTACAATAAAATATCCTTTTTCTTTAACTTCTTCTAATGAACTATCCTTTCCATAAGCAGTACCACAAATTAACCCTAAAATCATCAACATAATTAAAAATATTTTTTTCATAATAAATCCTCCTCAGTTTAATAAAACAAAAAAGCCATCTAGTTTTGTACCTAGATGGCTTACTAATTTATAAAAGCATTAAGTTCCACCACAGATACAGACTCTTTAACATTACAACAAGAGTCTGCATCTATGAAAAACATAAAAACAAACTCTCTATCTATGATGGTGATGATGTATTGTATTGTTTAAAGACTTAAATACTTTCATAATTTTCTCCTTGTTTAAATTTCTATATAGACTTATGATACTACTAAAAAATATAAATGTCAATATTTTTTTACAAATGTCTATCTAAAAAAGACATTTACAACTAAAATTTATTAAAATGAAGTTTATTCATATCCATATCAGCTTCAGTATATGCAGGCTTTTCTTCATCTGGATAACCTAGTGCTATCATATTATATAATTTTAATTCAGCTGGAACATTTAATATTCTTTTGATATTTTCTTCAGTTGAATTTCCTTCACTGTCAACTTTATCTCTAGTTTGTATCCAACAAGAACCTAAACCTAATTCGTGTGCTTTTAATTGAATAATTGTACTAGCAATTGCTCCATCATCTGAACAAGTAGGAGTATCGTGTACAAAAATCACAATTCCTAAAGGAGCATCTGCCATAAATGTTCCTCCACTTTCTTTAGCAACAGAAAGTTTTTTTAATATCTCTTTATCATCAACTATTACATATTCATATGGTCTTCTATTTCTTCCACTAGGAGCCACTAAAGCTGTTTTCATAAGTTCCATAATTACTTCTTTTTCAACTGGTTTGTTCTTATACTTTCTAACTGTTCTTCTACTTAAAAAATCCATAAAACTCACTCCTTTTTTATAATCTATTTTATCAAACTATATAGAAGTTCTATCTCCTCTTTCCATATAGTTTCATCAATAGTTTCAAGAATAATAGGTATGTTATCAAATCTTGAATCATTCATAAATCTTTCAAAAAATTCCATACCCAATACACCTTTTCCAATGCTATCGTGCCTATCTTTTCTAGCTCCAGTATCAAATTTTGAATCATTTAAGTGCACTGCTCTAAGATATTTAAAACCTATGTGTTTTTCAAACTCTGCCATAGTATTCTCATAACCATCTTTATCTTTCAACTCATATCCTGCACATAAAGTGTGACAAGTGTCAATACAAACACCAATTCTCTCTTTATTTTTAATTTTTTCAATTATTTTTCCAATATGTTCAAATCTATATCCCATATTTGAACCTTGTCCAGCTGTTGTTTCTAATACAACAATAGCATAGTTTGTAGCATCAATAGCTTGATTAATACAGTTAGCTATATTTTCTATACATTTTTCCTCACTTATTTCATTTAGATGACTTCCAGGGTGAGTATTTACATATTTTAACCCTAAAGCTTCACATCTTTGTATCTCATCTATAAAAGCATTTAGAGATTTTTCTCTTTTTTCAATATCCTCTGCTCCTAAATTGATAAGATAACTATCGTGTGGCAAAACATAATCTGCACTATAGCCATTTTCAATCATAGCCTTTTTAAATTTATCTATATCTTCTTTTGTATAGGGTTTAGCTTCCCAACGTCTCTGATTTTTTAGAAACAGAGCAAAAGCTCTCGCTCCTATCTCTTTTGCATTTTTAGGAGCATTAAAAACCCCCCCTGTTATAGAAATATGAGCTCCTATAAATTTATTTCTTACTCTATCTTCTCTTGTATTATTCACTTTTTTCTCCTTTTCTTTGATAAGAATATTATATCATAATGAAAAAGAAATACAATAATTGAAAAATCATAAAATAAATCTTTTTATTTTAATTTTAATAAATTTTCTAAATATACTGCTACTCCTTCTTCTTCATTTGTTAAAGTTCTAGTTGAAAAAGCTTCTTTTAAAGGTTGCATAGCATTCTCCATTACTACTGGGTGCCCAGCAGCAGCTAACATAGAATAGTCATTTTCTCCATCACCAAAAGCAACAATCTCATCAATAGGAATATTAAAATGTTTAGAAATAAAATTGATTGCATTTCCTTTGCTACAATCTTTATCTACTATATCCATACAGTTAGGTTGAGTAATAGTAACATCTATCTCAGAGGCAAAATCTTGTTGTAACACAAAATCTTTTAATTTTCTAAGTGCTTCTTCATCTTGCCTAGCTATAATTTTAAACATCTCTGGAAACTCATTAGTTTTTCCAAGTTCAACTATATCAAATATTCCACTTTCAACTGTAAGTATAGGATTTTTTTCTCTATCATCTAAATAAAGATTTCTATGAGTAAATCCATTATAATTTACATTGTTTGCTCTAAGAAAAGTTAAAACTTTTTCGACAACTTCACTTTTCATCGGATTTGAAAAAATAAGATTTTCATCTTTATCATAGACATTTGCTCCATTATTACAAATTGAAAATATTTTTATTCCTAAATCTTTTTGA
>JAUNAY010000099.1 GCA_030527385.1 Fusobacterium sp.
CTCTGCCCCGATTCTTGATAAGTTTATTAAACTGATTTTTATTATATATTATATCTACTTAAATGTAAAGTAAGATACTTTTCTATCTCTTTATAATATGTTATATTTAATTAGTTAAAAAAATTGATATTCAAGAAAATATTATTTTTGAATTTATTAAACTTTTATACTCCTGCGACTTTAGTCGTGGAAAGTTCAGATAGGGTTGTGAAAATAAATGAGCATAAATCTAAAAAATTTGAATATAGTGTTTATAGGTTTTATGGGAACGGGTAAAAGTACAATATCATCTTATATTGCAAAATCTTTAAACAGAAAAGTAATCGAAACAGATAAATACATAACAGATAAAATAAATATGGATATTCCTTCTATTTTTGATGAATTTGGCGAAAAATATTTTCGAGATTTAGAATCTGAGGCTATTTTTGAAATTTCTAAAAATAAAGGAATAATAATTTCTTGTGGTGGCGGTTCTGTTATAAGAGATAAAAATGTATCCTTTCTCAAAAAAAATGGTATCATTATAAGACTAATTGCCACACCAGATACTATTTTAAATCGAGTAAAAGACTCAAATGAAAGACCAATTTTAAATGGTCATATGAATACTGACTTTATCTCATCTTTAATGAGAGATAGAGAAATTTTTTATTCAAAAGCTGCAGATATAAGTATTTATACAGATAATAAAACAGTAGAAGAAATTTCTAAAGAATGTATAGAAAAAGCTACTTATTTTATAAATAAAATTCATAAAAAATAAGTTAAAACAAACTTTAGGATAGATAATTATTAAAAAGGACGGTGAATTTATTTTGGCAAAAAATACATTACAAAATCTTCTAAGTAAATCAAGAAAAGCAATACAAGATTTTAATCTTATACAAGATGGCGATAAAATCGCAGTAGGACTTTCTGGTGGTAAAGATAGTATGGCACTTCTTCATGTTTTAAAAACATATCAGAGATTTTCTCCTGAAAAATTCGATTTAATCGCTATATGTCTTCAAATGGGTGGTGTTGACAACTCTTCTCTTCATGAACTTTGTAGAGAACTAGATGTTGAGTTTCACGAAATACCTACTGAAATAAAAGAAATTGTATTTGATGTTAGACAAGAAAAAAATCCTTGCTCTCTTTGTGCAAAAATGAGAAGAGGTGCTTTAAACGATTATGCTGTAAAATTAGGTTGCAATAAAGTTGCTTTAGGTCATCATAAAGATGATGCACTTGAAACATTTTTAATGTCTATGTTCTATGAAGGAAGAGTTAGCACTTTTTCTCCAAAATCATATTTAGATAGAACAGGACTTACAGTTATTAGACCAATGGTTTATGTTGAAGAGTATTTAATTAAAAAAACTGCTGAGGAGATGGATTTCAAAATAGTTAAAAATCCTTGCCCAGCAGATGGTAATACAAAAAGAGAATATATTAAAAATGTTATAGCTAGATTACAGAGTGAAATGCCAGATTTTAAAAAGAATCTATTTATAGCAATGACCAATCCAGAACAATGTTTCTTATGGAACAAAGAAGAATTAAAAGATGTTCATTTCAGTAGATAAATAAAAGGGGTAGGGAATAACTACGGTTGCATCATAAAACCTTTAAATGTACGCGTCTCCAATTGTCGCATTATAGCAGTTATTTCCCTACCCCTTTAAATTTAACTTAAGGATATAGTGAATTTTAAAATTACTTTATTTTATTCTATTCTTTCTATAGTTACTCCATTTTTTTCTCTTAAATTATTCATTTTTATTAAATATTTTCCTTCTGCACCATTTACTATTTTGTTTGATATTTTTATTTCTTTAGAGTCATCTCTGTTTCCATTTTTATACACTATTACTTTTGTGTCCTCTCCGTTTTTTATTATCATTTCGGCTTCGTCATTTCTCTCTAGTTTCATCATTCCCATAGCTTTTTCTACAATTTTTACTGCAGCTCTAGGCATATTTTCTTCACTAAATATAGCGTATCCATCTGAATTAATTTCCTCTTCTCGTCCTATTTTTTCAACTGACACTTCTCCTACAGCATTTTCTCCTTCTATAGTTACCTCATATATTCCATTTTCTGGTATTTTTATTTCAAAATTTGACTCCCGTAAATTTTCACTTTCGTATATAATTTTCCCATCGTCTTTTTTTACTATATCTATATTTAAAATTCCATCATCGTTTAAAACATCTATTTCCAAAAAGTCTCCTTTTTTTAACTTAAATTCTTTAGAATCACAGCCATTAAACATTTCATAATCCAAAACAAATTCAGACTCATTTCCCACTCTTTCCCCTTCAAATTTTACTGCACTTTTGCACGCAGTAGTAGAAAATGCTGTTGCTATAATTAATCCTGAAATAAATAATTTTTTCATACCTAAATCCTCCCTAAAAAAATTAACTTTTTCATTGTAATTTAATGTTTCTTCTTATTTTATATAATAATGGCTATTTACATTATTTTCAATTAAGGGACTCTTAACTATCTCTTAATTTTTTCTAAAGTTTTTATATTTTAATAACTAAATTGTTAATATAATATTCTAGCACTAAGATTACTTTTTATTTTATGTTAAAATTTTTATATTATCTTATCTTTTTAATATATAATTTACATTTTTGTTAATTTTATTTAACAAATAAAAACTTTTTTTCAAATTAATTTCATATTTATTTATTTTTATTACAAATAAATAGTAATTCTTTTATTTTTTTATTTTACGATTACAATATATTTACAGATAACGTTTTTTCATTGTATTTTAGGGTATGCCATACTATAATTGTTAAAACAAAGACAATATCATAAATCATAAAAATTTAAAAGGAGAGCTAAAAATATGAATTTAAATTTAGACAACTATGTTTTTTCAAATTACAATCATAAAATAAATTTAGAAGGAAATTTGTTTTTATACAATGCATTATCAGGTGGATTTTGTAAAGTAGATTCTGAACATAATGATATATTTGAAAATAATGATTTACGTTCTGATTTAAAAGATATTGAGGAATTACCAATAGACATAATAGAAGAACTTATAAATGCAGGTTTTATAATAGATAAAAATTTAGACGAATTTAAATTAATAAAATCAAAAAATAATCTTATACGATTCAATCAAAACAACTCATTATCACTTACATTAATACCAACAACTGGATGTAATTTTAGATGTGTTTATTGTTTTGAAAAAGATAAAAATTATCCTAATGAAGTAATGTCTGAACAAGTAATGGATGAAATTATAAATCTTATAGATGAAAGTTTAAATTATGGTGGAAATCTTAGTGTTTCTTGGTACGGTGGAGAGCCTCTTTTAAGATTTGATGTTCTTAAAGAACTTCGGATTAGAATAAAGAATCTTGTTGATAAAAAAAATTTAAACTTCGATTCAGGAATAGTAACTAATGGATATCTTCTTAATAAAGAAATTTCTGATGAATTAGTTAAATTTGGTGTAACTAATGCTCAAATAACAATAGATGGAGAAAAAGAAATACATGATAAGAAAAGGTTTTTAGTTAATGGTGAAGGAAGTTTCGATAAAATAATTGAAAATCTTCTTAATATAAATAAAGAACTGAGTGTTGCTATAAGGGTGAATGTTGATAAAGAAAATATAGATAATTTATCTAAGTTTATTAATTATATAAATGATTGTGGAATAGGAGCGAAAGAAAATGTAGGAATCTATTTTGCGCCTGTAAAAAACTATGATACAAAAAATATTAATGCATCAAAAATGTGTTATAGTGTAAAAGATTTTTCTAAAGAAGAAATAGAACTAAATAGAATATTATATGAAAAGGGACTAGAACCTTGGGATAATATAAGCCCCAATCTAGGTATTTGTGGAGCATTATCTCTAAATTCATTTGTTATAGAACCTGATGGTGTTATTCAAAAATGTTGGAATTTAGTTGGAGATAAAAAAAGTTTATGTGGACACCTTATTGAAAGTGAAAAATATAAAAATACAATATTAGTTAATCAATCAAAATGGTATTCATGGTCTTATTTTGAAAATGAAGAATGTAAAAATTGTAGTGTTTTACCACTATGTATGGGAGGTTGTCCATACAATACTATAAATAATAATATTTCAAATGAAAAATCATGTAATTGTATTACTCAAAAGTTTAATCTGGAAGATACATTAAAAAGTATAGCCTATAGATATTTAAAAGAAAAATAAGACTATTTAATTATTTATAATTTTAAATAGAATTTATCATTAAAGGAGGGTTTTGTTTATTATGGAATGGATTCAAAAACCGTCAGATTTAGGAGTAACAACAAAAGCATGTATTGTATACAAAGAACCATGTGTTGTTGTAAAACCACATTGTGCTGTAGTTTCATGTGGTAAATGGTCTTGTAAAAAATATTATCAATCATGCAAGACAAAAATATATCCTACTTCTAAGTAAAATTAATATTATTACTATCAGTAAAAAAATAATTATAATGAGAGGTGATTTTTGTGGAATGGATTCAAAAGCCAAATAATTCAAATTTAGACAAAAAAGGTTGCAGTGTGTTATGTCCAACATTTTGTCCAAGGTTATGTTTTATTTACCACTGTAATAAATATCAAGGACAACTAAGAAAATAAATTTAAATTTAGACAGGAAATAGTTTATAAATATAAATCTATTTCCTGTTTATTATTATTATAGAACGGAGAAAAGTATGTTCAAAAATTTCTTGTTAAAAGAGTATCTATATAAGTATAAAAATTTAATAATTATAACTTTTATATCAAATTTACTAATGTTTATATTAGGAATAGTTATAACTTATATGACAGGAAAATATATTGATTCATTG
>JAUNAY010000100.1 GCA_030527385.1 Fusobacterium sp.
TTTGTTCTTTAGTTGAAAGAAAAGAAAGCTGTAAACTATCTTGTCTTTCGATAAGGCTTTCCATTTGTTGAGCTGCTGCAATACTTTTATAGTTAGAATCAAATATTTTTTCAACAGTATTGTTTAAAACTTTAAAATTAAAAATTGCCCATAGATTACTTAAAGTAAGAATAGATAAAATTACAATAAACATTAAAACAAGCCTAAATTTTACACTTTTAAATTTAATTTTCATATATATACCTCTTTTTTATAATTTTATCTATTTTATGACTTATAAGTTTTTCCACGGGACAACTCTTATCTCAGAATCTTTTGAGTGTTCGATTATATAGTTTATAACAGAGCCTTTAAATAGAGTTGTTAATCTATTTCTTTGGCTATGTCCTAAAACAATTTGTGTAATTCTTTTTTGATTTGCAAATTCCAAAATCTTTTTAGCTATATTTTTTCCCTTAAGACGATAAGTTTCGGCTCCTAAGCTTTTGCTTAACTCTTCGTGCTTTTCAATTACCTCCCAATCTTTTTCTGTAAATCCTTTTTTTAAGAAACCAGTTGGTTCTATTGAAATAACATAAAATTCACATTTGTACCTTTGAGCAATTCTAGCTCCATATCTTATAACCTTATCTGCTCGTGGACTAGAAGATATAGAAACCAATACTCTTTCTGTGGTATGCCAGTTTGTTGTAATGTTTTTATCTTCCATATACTCAAGAAGTGAGATGTCAACTTCTTGAGCTATTCTTCTTAATGAAAGTTCTCTCAAAGCGTTTAAATTTCCACGTCTGAAGAAGTTTTTTAGAGCGGCACTGGCAACTTTTAAATTATAAACTTCTCCCCTTTTTAATCTTTCCTCTAAACCAGAAGCTGAAATGTCAATAACTTCAACTTCATCGGCTAAATTAATTATAGAATCTGGAATTCTCTCCCTAACTTCAATTCCAGTGATAGTATAAACAATGTCATTTAAACTCTCAATATGTTGAATGTTTAAAGTGGTGTTGACATTTATACCAGCATCTAATATTTCAAGAATATCTTCATATCTTTTTTTATTTTTACTGCCCTTGATATTTGTATGAGCTAATTCATCAATAAGAACAGTATTTGGCTTTCTTTTGATGACAGCGTCAATATCAACTTCATAATACTTTTTGTTAATATATTCAATCTCTTTATATGAAATTGTTTCTAATATCCCCACTTGTTCAAGAGTTGCTTTTCTATCGTGAGGCTCAAGATAACCAATACAAATATCTTCTCCTCTTTTTACTCTAATGTTAGCTTCTCTTAACATTGTATAAGTTTTCCCTACTCCAGGGGCATAACCAAGATAGATTTTTAACTTTCCTTTTGTTTCTTTTTCATATTTTTTTAATGCTTCTTCTGGAGTTAACCTGTTTTCACCCATAGTTTCACTTGTCCTTAAATTTAAACTTTCACATCATTAATACCTTCTTAAAATTTAAAAATTTTAAATAAATATTAAACTTCTGGAAAAAGTCTATGTTTGTTAGATCATAATCTACTTCTTACTAAATAACCCCTTTATAGTTAAAAAAGCACCATAACAAAAAGTCATGGTGCTTGAAAATTTTCATAACAAAACCAGGCTCTTTTCAACGCTGACGAGGTTAGCTGACGGGCTCGGACTGAAAAGTGTCCTATTCATTAAGAAATACGCCCCTTTTTATTGGGTCCCCCGCTTTATTATATTAAAAATATTATAAATTAAGCGATTTGGTAATATTTATTTTTCTTCAATTTTACTCCTCTCCAGTTGCTATGTCAAGTTTTTTTTAAAAAAATTATAAAAAAATTTTTTTATTTTATGTATTATAGTATAGGAAAAAATAATTTAAAAAAAGTTATTGACATTTAATTTGTTTAGTGCTAGTATTCTTAGCTAGAAAAACCCTTTATAGTTAAAATACTCGTTTACTAATTTTAAATATTTTTAATTTTTTAATTTTAGGAGGGAGTCATATGAAATTTTCAATGGTAACTGTTTGTTTATTCTTTGCAGTAACTTATGTTGCAAGATTTATTGCGTTTTAATTTTGCTATATAAAGTTTTAAGAATTATCAAGCAGTTTTATTTTGCTTGATATAAATAAAAAAATAGTACTTTATGTTATAAAAATACTATTTTTACAAAAAGGAGAGAAAAATATGATTATATTGGGAGCAATAATATTGTTGCTGTTTGCTTATTTATTCTATGTATTATTTAATCCAGATAAATTTTAAGGGGGAAAACAAAAATGAACTTAACTAATTTACTTCTTTTCCTTGTGGCATTTATTATTTTGATTGTGCCTACTGGAAAACATATTTCAAAATTAATTGTTCACGAGAAAACAGTTTTTGATTCATTTTTTTCAAAAATAGAAAAACCTATATTTTCAATAACAAAAACTGAAAATATGAGCTTAAAAGAGTATATTTTAGCTTTTCTAGGAGCTAACTTATTTATGTTTTTATTAACATATGTGATATTAGCAGTGGAGGGTTCATCACCGTCACTAGCATTTAACACAGCAGTGAGTTTTATAACAAATACAAACTTGCAACACTATTCTGGTGAATGGTTAAATGGTATGGGATCAAGATTAGCTCTTATAAACTTAATGTTTACATCAGCAGCTAGTGGACTTGCGATTTGCTTAGCATTATCAAGAGGAATTTTAGGATATAGACTTGGAAACTTCTTTGAAGATTTAACTAAATCAATAACAAGGGTTTTACTTCCTATATCTTTAGTAGTGGCTATTATGTTAGTAATTTTAGGATTACCACAAACTTTTGATACTCAAACAGTAGTAAAAACATTAGAAGATAAATATCAAGTTATAGCATTAGGACCAGCAGCAGCTTGGGAAGCTATAAAACACTTGGGAACAAATGGTGGAGGTTTATTCTCAGCTAACTCTTCACATCCATTTGAAAATGTTAGTGTATATACAAACTATATAGAAATGATGTGTATGATGATAGTACCAGGAGCAATAGTGATTGGATTTGGTATGGCAGCTAAAAATAAAAAACAAGGTTGGTATATTTTCTTACCTATCTTCTTACTATTCCTATTGTCACTATTTGTACTTTATTATTTTGAAAAACAAGGTACACCAATGTTTTCACAATATGGAATGAAAGGTATTAATATGGAAGGTAAAGAGATGAGATTTGGACTTTTAGCTTCTATATTGTTTACAGATGTAACAACTTCATTTACAACAGGTAGTGTAAATAATATGCACGACTCTTTAACTCCTATGGGTGGTTTAGTACCATTATGGAATATGATGTTAAACTGCATCTTTGGAGGAAAAGGTGTAGGATTTATGAATATAATTATGTATATGATTTTAAGTGTGTTCCTATGTGGATTGATGGTTGGAAGAACACCAGAATTCTTTGGTAAAAAGATAGAAGCAAAAGAGATTCAAATAATAACTTTCTTGATTTTAGTTCACCCTATTATCATCTTAGTTCCAAGTGCAATATCACTTGTATGTGAGATGGGAAGTGGAGCTATAACAAATGCTGGTTTCCACGGAGTATCTCAAGTATTATATGAATATACTTCAAGTGCTGCAAACAATGGATCAGGATTTGAGGGATTAGCAGATGGAACAACATTCTGGAATATCACAACAGGTATTGTAATGTTCTTAGGAAGATACATAAGTATGGCATTGATGGTTGTTGTAGGATACTCAATGTATAAAAAACAATCTGTACCTATTACAAGCTCAACATTTAAAACAGACAATATAGTATTTTCGTTTATTTTATTCTTTATAATCTTAATAATCGGTGCTCTTACATTCCTACCTGCTTTAGCATTAGGACCAATAGCAGAACATTTGAGCATCTGGGGGTAATAAATTATGAGTAGTAAAAAACAAGTTAGTTCCTTTTCAAAGGATATACTAAAGCAAGCATTAATAGATTCTTTTAAAAAGTTTGATCCTAGAATTATGGTAAAAAATCCAGTAATCTTTATTGTTGAAATAGGATTTTTCCTAACATTAGCTTTGACAATTTGTCCAACTTTATTTAGTAAAGAGGAAGCTGGATTAAGAGTATTTAATGGATTGATTTCATTTATCTTGTTTATTACAGTTGTTTTTGCTAACTTTGCAGAATCAATAGCAGAGGGAAGAGGTAAAGCTCAAGCAGATAGTTTGAAGAAAACAAGAAAGAAAACATCAGCTAATTTATTAAATCCTGATGGAACTACAACAGTAGTTGATGCAGGATCATTAAAAAAGGGTGATGTAGTAGTAGTTGAAACTGGAGAAACTATCCCAAATGACGGAACAGTAATAGAGGGAATTGCATCAGTAGATGAGTCAGCAATAACTGGGGAATCAGCTCCAGTTATTAAGGAAGCTGGTGGAGATTTTTCATCAGTAACAGGTGGAACACGTGTAGTAAGTGATAGAATTGTAGTTGAAATTTCAGTTTCTGCTGGAGAATCATTCCTTGATAAGATGATTAGTCTTGTAGAGGGAGCAGAGAGAAAGAAAACTCCAAATGAAATTGCACTAAATACATTACTTGTAGGATTGACACTTATATTCTTAATGGTAATAGCTACTTTATTCCCTATGGGTACATATGCTGGAGTATATCTACCAGTAGCTACTTTAATAGCTCTTCTTGTTTGTTTAATTCCAACAACAATAGGTGGACTTTTATCAGCTATTGGAATTGCAGGAATGGACAGAGTAAATAAATTTAATGTTATTGCTATGTCAGGAAAAGCAGTAGAATCTTGTGGAGATATTGATACAATTATTCTTGATAAAACAGGAACAATTACTTTTGG
>JAUNAY010000101.1 GCA_030527385.1 Fusobacterium sp.
ATAAATTTTTATCACATTACTATTTTTTGAATATTTTAAAGCATTATGAACTATATTATCAATAGCTATTTTAAATATTTTTCTATCACATTTTATCAAAACATCTAAAATATTTATGCTCCATTCTATATCTTTTTCAAGCTCTAGCATCTCATATTTCTCTATGCTTTCTTTTAAAATATCAATCAAATTCCAATCTTTTATCTCCAACTTTATTCCTGGGGAAGATAACCTCGATATTGTTAAAAGATTCCCAACTAAATCATTCATATATGAACTCTCTTTTAAAATAACTTTATAATATCTCCTTTGCTCCTCCTCTTTTACTATCCCATTTACAAGAGCTTGAGCGTGAGTACTTATTACTGTAATTGGTGTTCTAAGCTCGTGAGAAGCATTTGATGCAAACGATCTTAAATTTTCTATTGATAGATTTAAGTTATCTGACATAATATCTATACTCTTGCTTAACTCCTCTATCTCATCTCCAGTATGAAGATCTGTTTTTTCTGAAAAATCTAATATTGATATTTTTCTAGTAATATTATTTAATTTTTCAATATTTAAAGTAATTCTTTTTGAAAATACTCTTGCTACTATCATACTAAGTAAAACAGCAATGATAGTAGTTAATATATTAAATATGCTCATTTCGTGTTTATGTGAATTCATTACTGATAAAGATGTTCTAAGCACTAAGTTTCTTCCATCTGAAAGTTTTTCACTATATATTAAAAGTTTTATTTTAGCTTTAGTTATAGTTGTTATATTAAATCCATCTCTTATCTCTCCCTCTTCTCCATTGCGACGTATATGTTTATGAGCTTTTAAAATAGAAATATCTATTCCCTCTTTATCCCTCAAATCTTCTCTATACTCATTTAGTTCATCTCTTTGTTTTTCATCTAACAATATTTTTATATTTTCTGCCACTTTTAACATATTTTCTTTTTTTCTATAAAGATAAAATTGATCTAAGAAAAATATATTTAAAAGATAACCTACTACCACAGTAAAAATTACTATTGCCACTGAAAACATAAATATTTTTTGAAAAAAATTAATTTTTAACTTCATCAAATATGTACCCCATTCCTCTTACTGTTTTAATCATATCACTATATTTTCCTAGTTTTTTTCTTACTCTCTTAACTAGAGTATCTACAACTCTATCATCACCCTCAAAATCAAATCCCCATACTTCATTTAAAAGCTGTTCCCTACTAAAAATAATCCCTCTATTTTTTATTATATACTCTAAAAATTGAATCTCTCTTCTTGTTAGCTCTATATTTTCTTCATCTACTTTTAACTCCCCACTTTTAAAATCAAAATATATCCCATCTGTTTTAAAGCTACTATTCTCATCTAATTTTAATATCTTTTTTACCTTAACAACTAGTACTTTTAAGCTAAAAGGTTTAGTTATATAGTCATCTGCACCAATATTTAATCCTTTCAATTCATCTATTTCTGAATCTCTAGCAGTCATCATTAAAATGGGTAAATTTGATTGTTCTCTTACCTCTCTACAAACTTCCCAACCATTTTTTTTAGGCATATTTATATCTAATAAAATTAAATCTGGATTTTTTTCATAAAATTGATTTAATCCCTCCTCTCCATCTTCAGCATAAAACACTTGAAATTTTTCTTTCTCAAATGTGTCTCTTAATACTTTTACTAAATCTTTTTCATCTTCTATTATTAATATTTTTTTATCCATTCCTATCTCTCCTTTTTTTATATTATAACATAAAAGAATTTTCTAAATTTATATTAAATATATGTTATAATAAAACTAGAATAATTTTAGCTTATTAGGAGGACAAAATGCAACTCTCTACTAAAGAACTTTACTTCTCAAAAGGTTTTTATTTTTGGAATAACCTTTCAGCGAAAGAAAAAAAATTACTTATTGATAATAGCGAACTATTAAAATATAGTAAAGATGAGATAATACACGACTCAACAAAATGTACAGGTGTTCTTTTAGTAGTTAAAGGACAATTAAGGGTTTATATTCTTTCTGAAGAGGGAAGAGAGATAACTTTATATAGATTAAATGAAAATGAAACTTGTATCTTGACAGCATCTTGCATATTAAAAAATATAAATTTTAGTATATATGTAGATTCTGCAACAGATGTTGAGATTTTAAAAATCTCTCCGTCTGCTTTTAAAGAGCTTAAAAATAGCAATATTTCAGTAGAAGCTTTTACAACAGAAATTATTAACAGAAGCTTTTCTGAAACAATGTGGACAATGGAACAAATATTATTTATGAGTTTTGATAAAAGACTTGCAAAATATCTATTTGAACAAAATACAAATATTATTAAACTCACTCACGAAGATATAGCTAAAAATATAAATAGTGCTAGAGAAGTAGTTTCTCGTATGCTTAAATATTTTCAAAGCGAAAATATTATCTCTCTTTCAAGAGGTACTATCACCATACTAGATAGAGAAAAATTAAAAAAAATATTTTCATAAAAAAATTACACCCTCAATCCTACTTAAGATTTTGGGTGTATATTTTTAATCTAATTCCTCTTCAACTAAAAGATTCATTTCGTGCCAATCATAATACTCTTGCATCTTATATGGAATAGTATTATTTTGGTAAGCTAAAGCTATAATCTCATCACTATCAAGCTTATAAACCACTTGATGCTCTTCATAATCATCGTGTATCATATCTTGATACTCCTTATATTTTCCATTTTCTTTTAGTTCTTTTATAATTTTTTCTATTTCTAAATTTGATAACCTCTCCATTTTTTTCTCCAATCTAATACAAATAATTTATTCTTGAGTTTTTTACTCAACTTATTTATATCATATTTTTTCAAAGGTATCAATAGTTTTTATTTAGATTTTTCCTTCTGCTTTCTCTGTTCTTTTTTCAATTCTATCAATTACAACAGAACATACAAGGTTTCCAATAACATTTACTGTTGTTCTTCCCATATCTACTATTCTATCTACTGCTAGAATTAATCCTATTCCCTCTAATGGAAGTCCAACTTGAGCTAATACCATTGATAGCATTATAGTTCCTACCCCTGGAACTCCTGCTGTTCCTATTGATGCAAGTACTGCTGTTAAAACAACCATAAAGTAGTCGTTAGTTGTTAAAGAAATATTGTATAGTTGAGCTATAAACACAGTTGCAACTCCCTGCATTATTGCTGTTCCGTCCATATTTATTGTAGTTCCTAATGGTATTGTAAATGAAGATATTTTGTCCTCTACATTAAACTCCTCTTTTAAAGTTTTTAATGCTAATGGAATACAAGCAGCACTACTTGAAGTTGAAAATGCAAGTGTCATAGGAGCAAGTATTTTCTTTAAGAATACTAATGGACTTTCTTTTGCATAGATACGAAGTAAAACTTGATATACTACAAGTCCGTGGAACACAAGTAAAATGTATGTAACTATAATAAATGAAGCTAGAGGTTTCATAGCTGCCCAACCAAGTGTAATAAATGTTTTTCCAATTAATCCAAAGATTCCAAATGGTGCAAGTTCCATTATTATGCTTACCATTTTTAACATTAGTTCATTTGCTTCTTCAAAAAGTCCTTGTAATTTTCTTGCTTTTTCTCCTAAAAGAGTAATAACCACTCCTGTCATAATAGCAAAGAATATAACTTGAAGCATCTCACCTTTTACTAAAGCTTCAAATGGATTTGTAGGTATTATATTTAGTAATACTTTTACAAATGAATCAGCTTCTTTAGCGACAAATTCTGTTTTTTGAACATTTTCAAGAACTACTCCAGCTCCTGGTTTTAAAATATTAGCTCCTACTATTGCTGCTATTATACCAAGTGCTGTTGTTACCATAAAGAATATCAATGTTTTTACACCTATTCTTCCCAATTTTTTTACGTCATTCATTGCAGCTGTTCCAGTTACAAGTGATGCAAAAACCAAAGGAACGATAATCATTTTTACAAGTCTTAAAAATCCTTGTCCTAAAAATTCAAATACAAATCCTATAACATATTTACTTACAAATGGGTTTTCTTTCATAGGATACAGTAATGCCCCCACTATTATCCCTAGCACCAGTCCTATAAATACCTTGTGAATCAATTTTAAACCTTTCATTTTCTCCTCCTCAAGTAAAGTGGTATTATGTATTAGTCTTCTAAATAGCTAAGTTAAAATACTACTCTCTTTATCTTTTGTTATTTTATTTTTTATATAAATTTTATTTTTTGCTATTTATTTTTCACTTTACCAAAGAGTAATGAAAAATCTATCTATAATCTATCCTAAAATACAGTTTAAATCTCTTTATAATCATCATACTTGTTTCTTACTAGTGTAAATTTTAGCATAAGATTTTATTTTGGTCAATAGTTTTTTAAAATTATTTTATTATTTTTTATATTTTTGAAAAACATATTTCATTTTTTAGAAGATAAATAAAAACTACACCCTCAATCATAGTTAAAAATTTTGGGTGTAGTATATAAAAATATTATTATTTATTTACTATTTTAGCAAGAACTCCATTGATAAATTCAGATGTTTTTTCATCTCCATATAATTTTGCAAGTTCTACTGCTTCATTTATAACAATTTCACGTGGAGTGTCTTCACATAAAAGCTCATATACAGAACATTTTAAAAGAGCTTTTTCCACATTTCCTATTCTTTCAAAACTCCAACCTGTAATATTATCTGAAATTGCTTTTAAAATTTCACTATTATTTTCAGTAATTCCCTCCATATATTTTTTTATGAAAGAAATTTCATTTTCATTTTTTAATGCTTCTTCTCTAGTTAAATAACTATCAAGTATCTCCTTTG
>JAUNAY010000102.1 GCA_030527385.1 Fusobacterium sp.
CCAACTAAACCAGAAGAAAAACCAGAAAACAAACCAACAATGGAAGTACTTGCAGGAGACGACAGATACGAAACAGCAGTAGAAGTTGCAAACAAAACTGCAAACACTAAAGATGTTGCTGAAAATGGAAACCTAGTATTAGTAAATGGAAATGCTCTAGTAGACGGACTTGCTGCATCTCCTCTAGCATCAATATTAGGAAAAACTTCAAACGTAGAAGTAGCTCCAATATTATTAACAAAAACAGATTCTTTACCAGAATCTACTAAAGACTACATAAAAGAAGTAGTATCTAAAAAATCTACTGGAAAAGTAAAAGTATACATAGTAGGTGGAAATGCTGTTGTATCTGAAAAAGTAGAAAAAGAATTAAAAGAATTAGGTGTAGATGTAGTTAGATCTGGAGGAAGCAACAGAGAAGAAACATCTATAAAAGTAGCTGAATTAATATCAGAAAACAAAAAACCATACAATACATTTGTTGTAGGGGCTAATGGAGAAGCAGATGCTATGTCAATAGCACCAGTTGCAGCAGATAGAGAAGAACCAATAATAGTTTCTAAAAATGGTGGATTATCAAAAGCTGGTGTTCAGAAAATAGCAGACTTAAAAGCAAATGCTACAATAGTAGGTGGAACAGAAGTTGTATCTGAAGCAACTGAAAAAGCTTTAAAAGATGCTAAGATATCAACAAGCAGAGTTGCTGGTTCAAATAGACAGAAAACTAATGCAGCTATAATAGATAGATATGCTAAAAATGGATTAAATAAAATAATAGTATCTAAAGATGGTTCAGCTAAAAAAGATGAATTAGTAGATGCTTTAACATCAACATCTTTAGCAGTTAAAGAAGATGCTCCAATAGTTCTTGCTACTGACAAAATATCTGATGAACAGATAAATGCATTAAAAAATAAAGCAGACAAAGGAGTATTTATATATCAGATAGGATACGGAGTATCTAATAATGTATTAGAAACAATAGCTGAAAAAATAGGATTATTAAAATAATAAAATAACTTAAATTAAAAGCTATAAAAAAAGATAATCTAATTTTGGATTAAATTATAAAAAATTTAATAAAAGTCGATGAGATACCTCTATATCATTATTGATGTGGAGGTATTTTTATTTATATCTAAATGATATTTTAAAAATTTGTTCACAATGGTATAATATTTTGAAGGGACTAAAAAATAGTAAAGAAAAAATAAAGGTAAAAATTGTATAATAAAAAATACATAAAATAATAGATAAAAGATGTGAGAAACTTAAATCTTGTAATGAACAATTTAAAATTTGAAAGCATACAAAAATTAAAATTATAAAATTAAAATTGTAGAAATGAGAAAGGGGAAAAAATTTTGAAAAAAATATCTATATTAGGCTCAACAGGGTCAATAGGAACTCAAACATTAGATGTAATAAGAAAGAATCCAAGTGATTTTGAGGCAGTTGCAATATCTGCAAATAGCAACGTAAAAACAATACTTGAACAAATAGAAGAATTTAATCCAAAATACGCTGTTATGTATGAAGAATCAAAAGCAGAGGAGTTAAAAAAACTACTTCCTAAAGAATGTAAGACAGAAGTATTATCAGGAATGGACGGTCTTAAAAAGATATCTTCATTAGAAGAAATTGATGTTGTACTTACTGCAGTTGTAGGTATGATAGGTCTTGTGCCTACAATGTGTGCTATTGAAAATAAGAAAGATATAGCACTTGCAAATAAAGAAACTTTAGTAACTGCTGGAGAGTTAGTTATGAAAGCTGCTAAAGAAAATGGAGTGAAAATACTTCCAGTTGATAGTGAACATAGTGCAGTGTTCCAGAGTTTAAATGGTGAGAATAAAAGAGATGTTGAAAAAATAATACTAACAGCATCTGGAGGGCCATTTAGAGGTAAGAAAAAAGAGGAATTAATAAATATAACTAAAAATGAAGCTTTAAAACATCCTAACTGGGATATGGGTAGAAAAATAAGCATAGACTCATCTACTTTAATGAATAAAGGGCTTGAAGTGATAGAAGCTAAATGGTTATTTGGAGTAGAAGCTGATGATATAGATGTAGTTGTTCATCCTCAAAGTATAGTACATTCTATGGTCCAGTATAGAGATAGTTCAGTAATAGCACAGTTAGGCTGTCCAGATATGAGACTTCCAATACAGTACGCTCTTACTTATCCAGATAGAATGAAAACTGATTTTGAAAGACTAGATTTTAGAAAAGCATCACAGCTTACTTTTGAAGAGCCAGATTTAGAAACATTCCCATGCTTAAAACTAGCATATGAATGTTTAAAAGCAGGAGGAACTTATTGTGCTGTGTTAAATGCTGCAAATGAAGTAGTTGTAAATGAATTTTTAGAAGATAGAATAGGATTCTATGATATACCAAAATATATAAAAATGGCACTAGATGCACATGAAAGTATCGAAAATGCCACTCTTGAACAGATATTAAAAATAGACTTAGATACAAGAGAATATGTAAAAAATTTAATAGATAATAACTAATTTTGAAAATATATATGAAATTATAGCCAAAAAATTAGTTAATAATTGAAAATATATTTATTAATAATAGTAGAATAATAAAATTAGAAATTTAAAGGGGGAAATCTATGAGTATTTTGAAGATAGTTTTTATAATACTTCTGTTTAGCTTTATGATATTATTCCATGAATTGGGACATTTTATATTTGCGAAAAGGAGTGGAATAGGTATTTTAGAGTTTGCTGTTGGTATGGGGCCTAAGATTTGGAGTACTAAAAAAGGTGAAACAGAGTACTCTATAAGACTTATACCAATAGGTGGATTTGTAGCTATGGCAGGAGAAGATGGTGCAGAAAACGATCCTGAAGAAACAAATATGGATTCTTTTGGAGATAAGACAATATGGCAGAGAGTTCAGACAATAGCAGCAGGGCCGATATTCAACATAATACTTACAATAGTTCTGTTGACAGGTGTATTTACATATATGGGAACTCCACAGACAGAACTTGCAAATGTTGTAAAAGGGACTCCAGCATACGAAGCTGGTATAGAACCTGGTGATAAGGTGATTGAAATTAATGGTGTTGAAATAAAAGATTGGTCAGATGTTTCTACTGTTGTAGATAAAGTAGGAAATAAAGAAGCAGAAATAGTAGTATTAAGAGATGGAAAAGAAAAGACATTTGAAGTAACTCCACAAAAATCAAAAGATAATAGATACGTACTTGGAATAGAAGCTAAAATGAGCAAAAATCCTTTTGTAGCTATTAAAAACGCGTTTGTGTCTACTTGGCAAATGAGTGTTCAGATGGTAACATTTGTAGCACAGTTATTTACAGGAAATCTTCCTATGAAATTGACTGATGCTGTTGGAGGGCCAGTTGCAGTTGTTTCTGTAGTAAACGAAGCTAGTAAGGTAGGAGTTTTAAATCTTATCTATGTAATGGCTGTATTAAGCTTAAACTTAGGAATACTTAATCTTGTTCCATTTCCAGCATTAGACGGTTTTAGATTATTGATGCTTCTTATAGAATTTTTAAGAGGTGGAAAAAAGTTAGACCCACAGAAAGAAGGATTTGTAAATATGATAGGGTTTGTAGCATTGATGGCTTTTATCGTATTTATAACGTACAACGACATTTTGAAACTAATTAGATAGATATTAGTTATGTAGTATAAATTAGGAGGGATAATTTTGAGTTATCAGAGAAAAAAAACTAGAGTTGTTAATTGTGGTAATGTAAAAATAGGTGGAGATAATCCAATATCAGTGCAGTCTATGGCAAATACTGATACTAGAGATGCAAAAGCTACAACTGCACAAATAAAAAGATTAGAAGAGGCTGGTTGTGAATTAGTTAGAGTTGCTGTTCCAGATATGGAAGCTGCAGAAAAAATAGCAGATATAAAAGCTGGAATAAATATTCCTTTAATAGCTGATATTCACTTTGATTACAGACTTGCACTTAAAGCTATAGAACAGGGGATTGATGGAGTGAGAATAAATCCAGGAAACATCGGCGATAAGGAAAGAGTTAGAGAGGTTGTTGAAGCTTGTAAAGCAAATAATATCGGAATAAGAATCGGTGTAAATGGTGGTTCTCTTGAAAAAAATCTTTTAGAAAAATATGGTGAACCTTGTGCTGAAGCTATGGTTGAAAGTGCGATGGGGCATATAAAAATTCTTGAAGATTTAGATTTTCACGATATAGTTATATCACTTAAAAATTCGGATATATTCAGAACCGTTGAAGCTTATGAACTTATGTCTGAAAAAGTTGATTATCCACTTCATATAGGTATAACAGAGTCTGGAAGTATTAAAAGAGGAACTATAAAATCATCAATAGGTGTAGGAAGTCTTTTAATGAAGGGAATAGGAGATACGATGAGAATTTCTTTAACAGGAGATCCTGTTGAAGAAGTTAAGGTAGGTAAAGATATACTTAGAAGTCTTGGACTTTTAAATGATAAGATAAAAATAGTATCTTGTCCTACTTGTGGTAGAACTCAGATAAATTTAATAGATATGGTAAATGAAGCTGAGGAAAGAATAGGAAATCTTGATAAAGATATAACTGTTGCGATAATGGGTTGTGTTGTAAATGGTCCTGGAGAAGCTAGAGAAGCTGATATAGGAATCGCTGGCGGAAAAGGCGAAGGATTGTTATTTAAAAAAGGTGAAATAATAAGAAAAATACCTGCTGAAAATTTAATAGATGAATTAGTTAAAGAGATAGAAACATTATAAAAATGAAAGGCTGTTGCAAACTTTGTGGCAGTCTTTTTCTTTTGGAAGGCTTAATCTCACAAATAATCTCCT
>JAUNAY010000103.1 GCA_030527385.1 Fusobacterium sp.
ATCTTAGTCTTGGAACAAATATGGGAAATAGACTTGGCTATCTGAATAGAGCGTGTGATATGATTGAGGATAGCGTATATGTTTTTTCTGTCAAAAAATCAAAAATATATGAAACAAAAGCATGGGGATATACAGAACAACCTGATTTTTTAAATATATGTTTAGAAGTGGATACTAGCTTTAATCCACAAGAAATGCTTAGATTTTGTCAGAATATAGAAACAAAATTAAATAGAAAAAGAATAATAAAGTGGGGACCTAGAACAATAGATGTGGATATACTTCTTTATAATGATGAGATTATAGATACGGAAAATTTAAAAGTACCACATCCACTAATGGATCAAAGAGGATTTGTACTTAGACCATTATTAGATTTAAGTACAAATTTAAATATAAAAGGTGAGAATATACAAGATTTGTTTAATAATCTTCCAGATGAAGAAAAAAGAAATATTGAAGAATTTAAAATAGATGAAACAAATTCATTTTCTAAACAAAAGAAGATAATTGTAAACAGAGAAAAAGGAATAGAATTTGGCAAAGATAAAATTATTATAGCTGGCCCATGTGCAATTGAAAGTTATGAACAATTTTTAAAAACGGCTGAATTTGTAAAAAGCCAAGGTGCTAATATTTTAAGAGGAGGAGCTTATAAACCTAGAACATCATCATTTTCATTTAATGGTCTAAAAGAAGAAGGTTTAGAAATTTTAAAAGAAGTAAGAAAAAAAACAAAAATGCCTGTTATAACAGAACTTATGGATATTAGAGATTTGGAAAAAGTGTATGATGCAACAGATATAATTCAAATAGGATCTAGAAATATGCAAAACTTCCCTCTTTTATCAGAAGCTGGAAAACAAGATAAGCCTGTAATGTTAAAAAGAGGGTTGGCAGCAACTATAAATGAATGGATTTGTTCAGCTGAGTATATAGCTGTAGAAGGAAATGAAAAAATTATAATGTGTGAAAGAGGAATTAGGACTTACGATGATTACACTAGAAATACACTTGACTTAGCTGCTGTACCTATAATAAAAAAAGAAACAGGATTACCTGTTATAGTAGATCCTAGTCATGGTACAGGAATAAGAGAATTAGTAAAACCTATGTCTTATGCTGCTTTAGCATGTGGTGCAGATGGAATAATGATAGAAGTTCATCCAAATCCTAAAGAAGCACTTTCAGATGGAGAGCAATCTTTGGATTTTGATGATTTTAAAGAAGTTATGGAAAAAATTAGAAAAAGTTAAAAAATTTTATAAATAAAAGAAGGATATTAAAAAAAAAAGTCGAACTATTTATATTATTAACATTGACAAAGATAAAAATTCGTGTAAAATAGAAATGTTAAGACAAAAATAAAGGGATGTGTTAATATGAACGATATGAAAGAGATTATAGAGGAAATCAAGGCTAGATGCGATATAGCCAGCGTAATAGGTGACTATATAAAGATACAGCCTTCAGGTCAAAATTATAAAGCTTTATGTCCTTTTCATGTCGAAAAAACACCATCTTTTCATATAAGTACATCAAAACAAGTTTATAAGTGTTTTGGATGTGGCGAAGGTGGAGATGTTATAAATTTTGTCATGAAAATGGAAAATCTAGATTTTATGGATGCAGTTAGAATGCTTGCAAATAGATGTGGTATAGACATAAATTTTAACATCGATGAAGAAGCAAAAAGAAAAATTGAATTAACTAAAAAATATCAAGATATACACACTCAGGCAGCTAGATTTTATTTTTCCAATCTAGTAAAAACTAAAAATAGAGGATATGATTACTTGAGAAATAGAGGATTAGATGATAAGACAATTAAAAAATTTGGTCTTGGATTTGCTAAGGATTCTTGGAGTGATTTAATGGACTATTTAATAGAAAAAAAAGGCTATAGCAAGGAAGAACTTTTAGAGTGTGGATTGATAAGTAAAAGCACAAAAGTAGATAAATATTATGATAAGTTTAGAAATAGAGTAATGTTTCCAATATTCGATTATAGAGGAAATGTAATTGGTTTTGGAGGAAGGGTTTTAGATGACTCACTTCCAAAGTATTTAAATTCACCAGATACATTAATTTTCAATAAAAGACATAATTTATATGGATTAAATTTTGCAAGAAAGAATCTTTCTAATAGAACAGTTATTCTTGTAGAAGGATACATGGATTTGATTTCTTTATATCAATATGGTATCCCAATTGCCGTTGCGACTTTAGGAACAGCTTTGACAAGTCAGCAAGCTCATCTTATAAAAAGATATGCAGATAATGTAGTTATATCATATGATTCAGATGGACCAGGTGTAAAAGCTAGTCTTAGAGCGATTGATATTTTAACAGAGGCAGGATTGTCTGCTAAAGTTTTAAATTTAAAAGATGCAAAAGATCCAGATGAATATGTTAGAAAATATGGAACTAGTGGATATAAAAAAGCAATTTTAGATGCTGTACCTCGGATTAAATTTAAAATAGATAATCTAAAATCTTCATTTGATTTATCAAAAGATGATGATAATATAAAATTTGCAAAAGAAGCTGTAAATATAATAAAACAATTAAAAAGTCCGGTTGAAATAGATTATTATATAAAATATTTAAGTGGATTAGTTCAATTAAATGAAGATGCTGTAAAAAGAGAGATTTATGGAAAAACGTATGGCTTTGAAAAAAAATCTAGCAATAATTTCAATAATAGATTTAATAAAAAAGAAGAAAAAAATAATATTGAGAAAATGGATGTAATTCAACATGGAGAAGAATTAACAGAGATAACTCTTATAAAGATGTTGATGAGTATACCGGCAGCTCGAGAAAAAATATTATTAAAGATAGATGAAAAAGAATTTTTAATGGAAGACAGTAAAAAAATATTAAATTATATTTCTAAAAATGATACTAATGAAGTTATAAACCCAGATGATTTAAATGAAATAAATGATAAATATATAGATTCTCTTAAAAAAATTTCGTTAGCCAGTATAGATACTAAAAATTTAAAAGAAATAGAAGAAACCGTAAAAAGTGTTAGAAGGAATTATTTAAAAAAGACCATAGATAAATTAAGCATAAAACAAGAAGAGTTGAATAATAAAAGAAAAACTTTGAATGATTCAGATAAAGAATCTACAAAAGAAATAGACATTGAAATAATGAATTTAGCATTGCAATCAGTAGAATTAAATAAAAGATTGAGAAATTTATAAAGGGGGTTTAAGTGTGGCTAAAGTTAAAACAGAAAACAAAAATAATAAAGAGCTAAAAGAGAAGGCAAACGCACTGATAGCAAAAGGGAAGAAGAACGGATCTCTTACATTTGAAGAAATAGGTGATGCTTTTGAAACAGTTGAAATGAATAAAGAGCAGATGGACAACCTTTATGATACACTTCAAAGTGTAGGAATAGAGCTAGTTGATGAAAAATCTAAAAAAAATAATGCAACTTTTACAGTTGGAAATAACGATGATATGGGATTCGACCATATAGACGAATCTAATTCTGATGATGATGACAAAGATAGTGATTCAGAAGCTATAGATTTATCACTTCCAAAAGGAATAAGCATTGATGACCCTGTTAGAATGTATCTTAAAGAAATAGGAAAAATACCACTACTTAAACCACATGAAGAGGTTGAATATGCAAAAAGAATGCATGAAGGTGATGAATTAGCTAAACAGAGATTAGTAGAAGCAAACTTAAGACTAGTTGTTAGTATAGCTAAAAGATATGTAGGAAGAGGAATGTTATTCTTAGATTTGATACAAGAAGGAAATCTAGGACTTATAAAAGCTGTTGAAAAATTCGACTATGAAAAAGGTTTTAAATTTAGTACATATGCAACTTGGTGGATAAGACAAGCGATAACTCGTGCTATTGCAGATCAAGCTAGAACAATAAGAATACCAGTTCATATGGTTGAAACAATAAATAAACTTATGAGAGTTTCAAGACAGTTACTTCAAGAATTAGGTAGAGATGCAAAACCTGAGGAAATTGCTAAAGAAATGGATTTATCAGAAGAAAAAGTAAGAGAGATAATGAAGATAGCGCAGGATCCAGTATCATTAGAAACTCCAATAGGTGAAGAAGAAGATTCACATTTAGGAGATTTTATACCTGATGACGATGCGCCTGCTCCAGATATATCTGCTGCATATTCTCTTTTAAAAGAACAAATTGATGAAGTACTAAGCTCTCTAAATGAAAGAGAGCAAAAAGTTCTTAAACTTAGATTTGGTCTAGATGATGGTAGAGCTAGAACACTTGAAGAAGTTGGTAAAGAATTTGATGTAACAAGAGAGAGAATAAGACAGATAGAAGCAAAAGCTCTTAGAAAATTAAGACATCCAAGTAGATCTAAAAAACTTAGAGATTATCTTGATTAATAAAATATAGAAAGAATACGTCTTGATGAAAGACGTATTTTTTCTATATGGAAAAAATAAAACTAAAAATTGATAATAAAGATATTGAAAGGAATAAATTTATGAAGTTAACAGATAGATTGTATAAAATAGCATCATTCGTTTCTGAAGGAAAAAGAATTGCAGATATAGGGACAGACCATGGTTACATTCCAGTTTATTTGCTTAATAAAGGAGCGATACCTTTTGCAATTTTGGCCGATATAAACAAAGGACCTCTTGAAAATGCGAGAAAAGAAGTAAGACATAATGGTTTAAATGATAAAACTGATTTAAGACTTGGTTCTGGTATAGAAGTACTTGAAAAAGGTGAAGTGGATGAAATTATAATAGCTGGAATGGGAGGAGCTTTAATAGCAGATATACTAGAAGCTAAAAAAGAAGTTGCACA
>JAUNAY010000104.1 GCA_030527385.1 Fusobacterium sp.
TTATGAGTGGAAAATATAGAGATGGAAAAATATTAGGAATTGAAATTGAATAATTATATTAAAAGAGAGCATCATAAAAAAATGCTCTCTTTGTTATTATTTAGGTTCTATTATATATTCCATTTCATTATTTTTTTCCATAAATCCAAGGGATTTATAAATATTTTTTCCAGCTTCACTAGAATTTAACCATAATTTTCTTATTGAATTATTTTCTGAAAATTTAATAATCTCTTTTATCAGCTTTGTAGCTAATCCTCTTTTTCTTTTATCTGAAGTTGTAAAAACATTTAATATGTATCCCTCAAGCCCTACTGGTTTATTATAATATGGTATTTTGCAAAAGATACACATAGAAGCTACTGCTACTATTTTTTTATCAATTTCAACAAACCAACAATATAGATCTTTTTTGATATGTTGAAGAAAGTAATTTTTAGTTTCTCCTCTTAATTCTTCAATATATCTATGCTCTTTTTCTTTTATCTCTCCAAGCTCTTTAAAAAGTTCCATTCTCAATCTTATAAAATCTTCTACATTAGTTTCAGAACCCAAAATTATTTTCATAAAATCTTCCTCTCGCCAATATTATTTTACTATTGTTTTTCTATCGACACAATTTGCATTTGCAGTTCCAGTTAAAATCATAGCTTGATTTAATTGTCCTTTTAAAGTATCAAAAATTATTTTTACTCCTTCTTCTCTTCCTCCAATAGATCCCCAAATAAGAGGTCTTCCTACTAACACTCCCTTTGCTCCTAAAGCTAAATATTTAAGAATATCTACTCCTTCCCTTACCGATCCATCTACTAAAACATTTACTTTATCTCCTACTGCTTTTACTATATCCTCTAACACATCACAAGGAGCTAAAGTTTCTGCTAAAACTCTTCCACCGTGGTTTGACACAACTATTGTGTCAACTCCTGCCTTTGCACAAAGCAAAGCTTCATCCACACTTAAAATTCCTTTTACTATAAATGGAAGTTTTGTAGAATTAACTAGCTCTTTTAAATCTTCAAAAGATTTTGGTCCAACTGGTTGTCCAAAAAGTTTCATAGTTACAAGTCCAGCTCCATCTACATCTACACCTACTGCTATTGCACCAACCTCTTCTGCCATTCTAATTCTCTTTATAATCTCTTCGTTACTTCTTGGTTTTATTATAGCTATTCCCTGTCCATTATTTTCTTTTAAAGCTTTTAGTCCAGCTTCATAACAAGTTGGATCTCCAGTATCTCCGATCATTCCTATTGTTCCAGCATCAATAGCTCCACTAATTACATCGTGACAATACTCCTCTTCTGTAACTCCTCCTCCCATATTAAATTTAGTTCCTGTTATAGGAGCTCCCAAACACGGAAATGATAGCTCTTTCCCAAATAAAGTTACATTCATTTTAGGTTCAGTTACATTATGAAGTGTTCTCATTATAACTTTTATTTTTTTGAGATTAGAATATGATATTTTAAATGACTCACCTGTTCCTGTTCCACCCATTCCAGGCACTTTTCCAGAACAGAAAACACCATCACAAATTTTACATAAATTACAAAATCCTTTCATTTTTTCTCTAGCATTTTCTTTTATCTCTTGTATATTCACAATTTTACCCCCTTTAAATTTCTAGTATCAGTCAAGTTTTTCTCCTATTTTTATATTACTACTATTTTATAGTTATTGTCAATTATAAGTCATTTTTTTAAATTTTTTTAACGTTTTGTAATAAAAAGATATTGACAAAAACTCCAAAATAAAGTACGCTATTTATAACATAACGTATAATTTAATATAATTATTTTTAGATAAGAGGGTGGAGGAAACATGGCAAGTAAAACTGTTGAAATCAAAAATGAAACTGGACTTCACACAAGACCAGGAAATGAATTTGTTAGTCTAGCAAAAACTTTTAATTCTCAAATTGAAGTTGAAAATGAAGCTGGAAAAAGAGTAAAAGGAACTTCTCTTTTAAAATTACTTTCTTTAGGTGTAAAAAAAGGTACTAAAATAACTGTATATGCTGAAGGAGACGACGCTGATACAGCTGTAGAACAATTAGCTCACCTTCTTGAAAATTTAAAAGACTAACTTTAGTTTTAATAGAAGGTACAATAGTGTACCTTCTATTTTTTTAATCAATTGCAAATCTTTAAAAAAATTACGAAAGGGAATTGGTAAGTGAAATGAGTAAAAAAATTAAGGGTATTGAAGCATCACCAGGGATTGCTATTGGTAAAATATTCTTGTATCAAGAGCAAGAACTTGTAATAAAGAGTGAAAAGATTGGTAACACTGATAATGAAAAAGAAAGATTACTTGTTGGTAGAGAAAAATCTAAAGAACAACTTTTAAAGATTAGAGAAAAAACTGCTCAAAAATTAGGAGAAGATAAAGCTGCTATATTTGATGGTCATATAACTCTTTTAGAAGACGAAGATCTTTTTGATGAAGTTACTGAAATAATTGAAGATGAAAATATTTGTGCTGAAGCAGCTCTTCAACAAGGAATTGATGAATATTGTGAAATGTTAGCTAACCTTGAAGATGAATATTTAAGAGAAAGAGCAGCAGATCTTAAAGATATTGGAAAAAGATGGCTTTATAACACTGCTGGAATTGCTATAATAGATTTAAGTTCTCTTCCTCCAAATACAATTATAGCAGCTAAAGATTTAACTCCATCTGATACTGCTCAAATTGATTTAAACAACGTTGTTGCTTTTATCACTGAAATTGGTGGAAAAACAGCCCATTCTTCAATTATGGCTAGATCTCTTGAACTTCCTGCTGTTGTAGGAACTGGAAATATTTGTTCTCTTGTTAAAAGTGGAGATACAGTTATAGTAGATGCTTTAAAAGGAGATATTGTTATTGATCCTACTAAAGAAGAGATTGTAAAATATGAAGAGAAAAAATTTAATTTTCTAGCTGAAAAAGAACTTTTAAAACAACTAAAAGATAAAGAAGCTATCTCTTTAGATGGAACTAAAGTTGGAACTTGGGCAAATATAGGATCTCCAAAAGATGTTGATGGAGTTTTAAGAAATGGAGCTACTGGTATTGGACTATATAGAACAGAATTTCTATTTATGAATAATGACAGATTCCCTACTGAAGATGAACAATTTGAAGCTTATAAAAATGTAGCTGAAAGAATGGAAGGAAAACCTGTTACAATTAGAACAATGGATATTGGTGGAGATAAATCACTTCCATATATGCAACTACCTAAAGAGGAGAATCCATTCCTTGGTTGGAGAGCTATTAGAGTATGTCTTGATAGAACAGAAATTCTAAAAACTCAATTTAGAGCATTATTAAGAGCTTCTGCTTTTGGTTATATCAAAATTATGCTTCCTATGATTATGGATATAACAGAAATTAGAAGAGCTAGAGCTATTCTTGAAGAGTGTAAAGCTGAATTACGTACTGAAGGAGCTAAATTTGATGAAAATATTGCACTAGGAATAATGGTTGAAACTCCTTCTGTTGCTTTTAGAGCTAGAAAATTTGCTGAAGAGGTTGATTTCTTCTCAATAGGAACAAACGATCTAACTCAATATACTTTAGCAGTTGACAGAGGAAATGAACATATTTCTAAACTATACAACACATATAATCCTGGTGTATTAGAAGCTATTAGACTTGCTATAAAAGGTGCTCACGAAGCTGGAATTACTATCTCTATGTGTGGAGAATTTGCAGGTGATGAAACTGCAACAGCTGTCCTATTTGGAATGGGATTAGATGCTTTTTCAATGTCAGCAATTTCAGTTCCTAAAATTAAGAAAAATATAATGAATTTAGATAAAAAGAAATGTGAAGCATTGGTAGACGAAATAATGGAACTTAGCACTTCTGAAGAGATAATGGAAGCTGTTAAAAAGTTTAACAAAGAAAATATGAAATAGTCTTAATCACACCCAAAATCTTATTTTAAGATGGAGGGTGTTTTTTTAATAAACATAAAACAGGGCTGTCTGATATTTGATTACCAAACAGCCCTCTATATTATTTCTTCAATACTCAACAAACGCCTCCTATCTATATCATAATCTTACTATTCCTTATCTTTTTATCTCCAAAGAAATCATCTACACATCTGTCAAAAGAATATAATTCTCTAAAATGTTAAAGATTTCCTATACCCCAATATCTATACTATAAACTATAACCTCTTTATTACAATAATCTATATACCATTGTTTACAAGTGCTTTAAATATCTTGATATACTTAAATCTACTTCCTAACTCTAATGGCTATTAAATTAACTTTACATTTTTTACAGAGCTTTAAACCACTGACTAAAAATCATCTCTCTATAATCAGCAATGTTCTCTAACATTTCACAAACGATCTATGATTAAATGATTTTAAAAAGCGTCTTCGCTCTCTTTAAAATTATAACTTTAATTTTTCAGATTCTTATAATAACTTGAACTTTATAAAATATCTTTCATTCTTAAAACTCTTATTTTTATGATTTTATATAAGTTTCAACAAAAAGCCTATTTCTATAAAATATGTTCAAAGCTATTTTAGTGATAAGGAATATCTCAAATACTCAACCTCTATCTCCTCAGTACTTGGGTTATACCTCAGATATATTAAGTATTTGCCTGTTTTCTCAACAATTTAATGTTTCACTGGTATCACTCTCCTCCAGATACAATTTATTGTCTAGACTGTTGTATCTCTTTCTTGATATATAATTACCCCATAAACCATTATTTGTCAATAGCTTATTTTAAAAATTTTTTTATTTTTTTAAAATTTAAAAAATAATTTTCTTATTAT
>JAUNAY010000105.1 GCA_030527385.1 Fusobacterium sp.
CCCCTTGTGGGGTTTTGGGGCAACGCCCCAAGGTCTTAGCTCCATGCAATGGCATACCATTTTACTGTTAAAGTAAAGTGTAGTATGTTACACTTTATATATAACTACACACATTTTAGTACATAGAAAACACATCTTTTGGCACACAATTTTTTGATATGAAAAGGAGATAAAGTAATGAGCTACGCAATTTTTAGAACTGAAAAAATGCAATCAACTGTTCTCGATAAATGCCAAAGGCATAATCAAAGAGAGAACAGATCCTATTCAAATCAAGATATAGATTTGAATAAAAGTAAATTAAATTATGATTTACATAATTCTAAAAATGTAAACTATAGAGATGAAATTAATAAAAAAATAAAAGAGAGGTACAAAGGTAAAAGAACGATTAGAAAAGATGCTGTGTTGAATATAGAGTGTCTTATAACATCAGATACAGACTTTTTTAATCGTATAGGTGAGTATGAAACTGAAAGATATTTTAGAGAAGCTTATGAGTTTGTGAAAACAGAATTTGGAGAAGAAAATATAAACTATGCAACTGTTCATATGGACGAAACTACTCCTCATATGCACTTAGGAGTTACTCCTTTAACTAAAGACGGTCGTTTAAATGCTAAAACTTGGCTAAATGGAAAAAAGAAATTAACTGAAATGCAAAATAGATTTCATAAGCATATGACTGATAAAGGTTTTGAAGTTGAGAGAGGTATTTCATCAGAAGAAACTAAAGCTAAAAATAAAAGAATAGCAGAACTTAAAAAGGAGTCATTAAAAGAGCTTGAACAAATCAAAAAAGAAATTCAGATTGCAAGAAATGAGTTAAATAATATGTCTGCTGCTTTATACCAAAGCTCTTTAGAATTAGATACAATTGACTATGAAACTATTAGTAAATCAGATTTTGAGAAATTAAAAATAACTGCAATTAATGCTAGTAAAATTCAAAATGCTTTTAATAAAAAAATAGAAATTTTAGAAAAAGAAAATAGAGAGCTTAAAGATAAAAATGAAATCTTAGCTAAAGAAAAAGACATTTATAAAAATGGGCGTAGTTCTTCAGCTAAAATGTATAATAATGAATTTGAAAAGCTTAAAGAAGATTATAAAATTAATACTTTGAGAAAAGATTTATTAATTAAAGATATGACCCAATTTTTGAAAAATAAAAGAATGTATATAGATTTTGAAATCTACAAAGAAGATATGTTAAATAAAAGAATAGAACTAGCTGAACAACAAAAAAGTAGAAATAAATCTAAAGTATCAAAACCTATAATAGATAAAGGATTAGAGTTATAATATAGTTGTTTCTATATGACACAATGTAATTGCAAGGAGGTACATATATGGCTCTTTTTAGTAAAAATAAAGTTGATTATGAAGAACTATATAAAAATGAGTTAGATAAAAACAATGATTTACAAAATCATTGTTTAGAGTTAAAAAAAATCATACGAGAAGTAAGTTTTGAAAACTCTGAATTACGTTCAGAAGTTAATAGGCTTACGTTTTGTTGTAATGAATTAGAAAATAAATTAAAAAATAATTATTCTCTTATTCCTAAAAAAGTAACTCCAAGAGTAAAGGATCAAGTTAAAAGTATGGTTAAAAGTGGTATGACTTATAGAGAGATAGCAAAGCAAATTGATATAAGTATAAAGACTATATCAAGAATTATGACTGGTTATTATGATAATAAATTATAAATAAAAAAGAACTCTTAATTGAGTTCTTTTTTATTGTGTCATATAGAAACAACATATTTATTTAAATAAATCAGCAGCACATCTAAAACCAATTTTAAAGTATATATGATTTATTTTAGTTATCAAATCTATTTCTTCATCATTAAAAGGTTTGAACGGTTCATTAAGTTCTTCAGTTTTGACTTATTTGCCCAAAAGAGATATAATTCTATTTGCGATATAGGTGTTATATGCTCTTTGGGCTATAGCACTTTTTTTATTTTTCAAACTTATTAGGTTTTATATTTTCTCTTTCTCTTAATTCTTTAAATTTATCAAACTGATTTCTATAAAAATAATCTTTATTTTCTTTTTGACTGACTATAATATTTCCATTAAATTTGCACATTTTTTTATCTTCACCATATGATGTCCAAGCCACTTCATGATTTACTATGTAAACATTAGATGTTCCACTCTTTAAAACATCAATAAAACCATTATCTTTAAGTAGTTTTATTGCTCTTGATACTGTTGGTTTACTAACTTCAAAATAATCCATAAATACAGCATATGAACAACATAATGCATTATGATAGTCCATATGTTCCATAATAAAATTTAATATGCTACTTGCTATTCCACTTTTTTTCATTAGCCATCTCAATTCTGGCATATGATCTCTATACATCTGAACAAAATTTTCATTTTTTACCAAACTTATTCATCCTCCATTCTATTAGTTATCATACTATGATTATAATAGTAATCATTTATGATAATGATGTAATCAAATACGATTACTATTATAATTCTTTTTTGATTATATCATTATCATAAATGATTATGCAATAATTATTTTTTTTTGAAAAGTTTCATCTAGTTATCATAAGCTGTGATACCAATAGGTATCACAGTATGATAACTATTAAATCCTGAAATGGTTGAAATTACTATATTCTTTATCTGTTTCTTTCTGTGTATCTGTTATAGGGTTTTGCCGATAGGTCCTACGGCCAATTTGTAGTAGCCTATCGGCAACCTCCGGTTTTAAGACCTTGGGACATTTTTGAAAAATTGTCCCAAACCCCAAAAAACTTTTACTCTTGGGACTTTGCCCCAAACCCCACACTAGCCGAGGGCAGGCTCACACCACATAAAGTGGGTGAGCTTTGTTCTAGTGTTGGCTCTTCACTTCATCAAGGTAGTATTTAAAATTTTTTCAAACCATGCTACGCTGAAAAATTTTTAAATCTCCACCTTTGATTTCGCTTCTAGCCTTTTAAAATTGTTTCTAAGCGTTTTTAAACCGTTTAGACGATAAAATGGTATTTATAATTGATTTAAAAAGGCACTATATGGCTTGTACGAGCTGAGAATGCAATCAATAGCAACTTGGAATATCGGACTGAGCTTGTCGAAGGAGAATATGCCGAGAAAAGCTATTGATGAAATGAACTCTCCACACTTGTTGGGTTTTGGGGCAACGCCCCAAGGTCTTAGCTCCATGCAATGGCATGTTACACTTTTATGAAAATATAATAAATATTTATCTTTTAGAGATGATGCCAATGTCGAAAACAGTTTAATTTTGTCTATTCGTTTTACTTGTTTGTAAATGGAATAAATTCTATACTTAATAATATGCTACTTATTAAAAAATTAAGGGGGATATTATATTATTATGAAATTAAAAAAAATATTTTTTAGAGTGATCGTTTCTTTTATGGTATTTTGTACTGTTTGTATTAATAGTAGTGTTTATGCGCAAGATATTGAGAAAACAAATGACAACTCAAATGTAAATCTACAAAAGGAATTGACACCATTAAGCGAAATGGAAAACGTTATCATTGATGAAAACTACAGTGAACTACCAATGGTACCAAATAATGCCTTATCTTCTCGTGCTTTGTCTGCTACAAAAACAAAAACAAAAACTCTTTATAGTGCTTCAACAAGTAAGAAAGTCGGTACGATAACATTAAAATATAAAACTCAAAATGTAGGTGGTAGACCTCAATTTGTTTATAGTCAAAGTAAAATTGGTTGGAATATTACTGCACCAGGCTACTTACCTGGAGGTAATCCAGTTATTAATTTTTCTGGAGATTTAATTAAAGTTATAATGCCTCTAAATTTATACGGTCTTCCTGACAAAGGTACAGTTAGCTTTACACCATAATAAAATTAAAAGTTGGAGCTATATTGTTTTTCCTTAGGTATTATCTTATTTTTGGGATTTACAAAATTAAATCATAATAAAATTAGTATTTACAATACTCTAAAATAAGCTATACATATTATTATATAAATAAGATAAATTTCAAGAGAAGGTGAATTGTATATGAGTTATATAATTTGTAAACAATGTGGTTTTGATAATGATCTACTAGCTAAATATTGTCAAAATTGTGGAAGTATGCTAGAAAAACAAAATGGTTTTAAAGAATTTATAAAAAGTATCAACTTTGGAAGTATTGCTGGAATGGGATCAAAAGGAACTTCGATTGCACCTTTATTTGGTATTGATTTAGATAAGAAAAATATGCAAGATAAAGGTGAAACAAATAAAAGAGTTAAAAAAAGTTATTCTTTAAAGGATGGTTCATGGTATTGTCCTTATTGTGGAAATAAAAATAAAGTAACTCAATTTTTTTGTGTTGATTGTTTAAGAGAAAAACCATAATATAACAATAGTAATTAAGGTCTATAGAGTAAAATCTATAGCCTTTTTTAATGCAACAAAACTTCGTTTTTTACTGAAGAACTTTTAAGTTTTTTTGTACATATTGTTTTGTAGCTGAGAACGTAATCAATAGTATCTTGGAATATCGCAACGAATGAATATGAGTGAGAATATGCCGAGAAAGGCTATTGATGGAGTGAAAGCTTTACACTTTTGTCCTGCTCCTACCTAAATGGTAGGGGCTTGGCTCACGCCTAGTGTGGGGTTTGGGGCAAAGTCCCAAGAGTGCGGTCAAGGGGTGCGTACCCCTTGTGGGGTTTTGGGGCAACGCCCCAAGGTCTTAGCTCCATGCAATGGCAT
>JAUNAY010000106.1 GCA_030527385.1 Fusobacterium sp.
TGACAATAACTATATCACCTATATTGCAATTTATTGTTTTTTAAATTTCTATTTGAATAAAAGCAGTTTCGTTTGGTAAAATACTATCTTTTTCAAAAATTTTTATTCTTCCTATTACTTCAGCAGTTCCTATGTTTAGATGAACTCTTGAATTATTTTTTATAGGGATACTATTTTTAATAGAATAGAAAAGACAATCTACTCTATCAGAAATGTAAAGAGAATCTTTTTCAGCAACTGAATCTCCTCTATGAATTTCTTTAACCTCTACTCCAGCTAAATTTAAAGCACAACGATTTCCAGCTTCAAGAGATAAAAATTTTTTATTATGAGATTCGATTCCTTTAACAATGACCTCTTTTAATTGTGGATAGAGAATAAGTTTATCTCCAACATTAACAGTTGAATTTTTTGAAGTACCTGTGACAACTGTTCCAAATCCTTTAACAGAAAAAACTCTGTCAATATCTAGTCTAAATTTTTTATTTTTGCTTGAAGTTGATGTAATTTTTTTGATTTCATCAGATAATATTTTTTTTAAATCTTCAATAGATTGAGGATCTTTGATACTAACTTCACAAATTTTTGCATCTTTTAAAAAACTATCTTTTATAAGCTCTTTAACTTCACTTTTTAAAACAGCTAATCTTTCTTGATCAACTAAATCTTTTTTTGTAAGAACAACAACTCCATATTTTATTCCTAATAAAGATACAATATTTAGATGCTCGATAGTTTGAGGCATAATTCCATCATCACAAGCAATAACAAGCATTACAAAATCTATGCTAGAAGTTCCAGCTGTCATATTTTTTATAAATTTTTCGTGTCCAGGTACATCAATAATTCCGATAGTTTTATTTTCTAATTGTATATGACTAAATCCGATATCAATTGTTAAACCTCGTTTTTTTTCCTCTGGAAGCGTATCGGTATTTTTTCCTGTAAGATGCTCTATCAGTGCAGTTTTTCCGTGATCAATATGTCCAGCACTTCCTATAATAATATTTTTCATAGTATTATCTTCTTTGCTTCTTCAACAATATATTGAAAACTTTCTTCTTTTATTGCTTTTAGATCGAGTATAAAATTATTATCTTTAGTTCTACCAATTATAGGAGTTTCACACTCTCTAAATTTTTCTTCTAAAGTGTTATTATCGTTTTTAAATGCCACACCATAACTGATAATTTTTTCATCTGGCATAGCTCCTCCACCAACTAAAGCTATTGTTTTTACTACTCTTGTATCAATTCCGCTATTTTTTAGAAGATCTCTTAGTTTTTCAGCTCTTAAATTAACTTTTTCAGATTTTTCAGTTAACATTTTAAGAACAGGAATCTCTCTTATAGCTTTTTCCTCATCTAAATAGTATCTAAATATCTCTTCCATAACAGCTATACTCATTTTATCAACTCTAAAAGCTCTAGTAAAAGGATTTTTCTTTAATCTTTCAATCAAATTTTTTTTACCAGCAATAATACCACATTGAGCTCCGCCAAGCATTTTATCTCCACTAAAAGTAACTATGTCCATTCCAGCTTTTAAGCTATCCTGTACAGTAGGTTCTTTAGTTAAACCATATTTTTCATAATCTATAAGTACTCCGCTTCCAATATCATCAATGGTAATTATATTATATTTTTTTCCAAGCTCAGCTATTTCAATTTTATTTACAGAATCGGTAAAACCTATTATCTTGTAGTTAGAAGTATGGACTTTTAATAAAACTCCAATCTCATTAAATTTTTCTTCTTCAACAAAAGAAGATTCAATAGCTTTTTCATAATCTTTGATGTTTGTCTTATTTGTAGTTCCAACCTCTTTTAGTGTAGTTCCAGAAAGCTCCATTATTTCTGGTATTCTAAAAGAACCTCCAATTTCAACTAACTCTCCTCTTGAAACAACTGTTTTTTTATTTTTTGCGAACTCATTTAAACAAAGTATAACAGCTGAAGCATTGTTATTTACAATCATAGCTCCTTCTGCACCAGTTATTTTACAGATAAGTTTTTCTAAAAGTTGATATCTACTTCCTCTTTCTCCAGTTTGTAAATCAAACTCAAGATTTGAGTAACCAGTGACAATTTGTTTTAATTTATCAGCTACTTTTTCATTTAAAATAGCTCTACCTAAGTTTGTGTGTAAAATTACTCCAGTACCATTAATTACATTTTTTAAGTTTCTTTCTTGATTTTTTTTAGCTAAGATTTTAATTTTTTTTATAATCTCATCTTCACTAAACTTTTCAATCTCACCATTTTTAATTTTATTTCTAAAATAATCTATCCCCAAAGTGACAACTTCATAAAAGCTATTATAGTCCATTTGAATCATAAGATCTTTTAAAAGATTATTTTTCATAAGAATATCAACTTTTGGAAGTTTTCTGAAAAGTTCGTTTTTCATTTTTTACCTCACTATAATAAATTTTTTCTCTTTTTCTACAACGCTTCCAATTATAACAGCTTCAATATCAGCTGATAAAAAATCTTTCATTAAAGCAGTTGCATATTGAGCAGGGATTGAAAATAGAAGTCCACCTGAAGTTTGAGGGTCGAAAAGAATCTCTTGTAACCATAGAGGAACATTTTGAAAGTCAACATTTTTTCCAACATAGTTTCTATTTTTCTGTCCTCCAGTAGTAATAAGAAAATCTTGAGCATATTCCTTAGCGTCTTCAATATAAGGAATAAAATCTTTTTCAAAAATTAAAGTTTTATTTGAGTTTGACGCCATTTCATATGCGTGTCCTAAAAACCCAAAGCCAGTAATATCTGTACAAGCTGAAATAGGATACTTAGTTATTATTTCGCCAGCATACTTATTTAAAGTAATCATATTCTTTATAGATGTATTAATAGCTCTTTCACTTGCTAATCCTACTTTAGATGCAGTAGTTACAATACCAGTTCCCAGTTTTTTAGTACAAATTAGAATATCTCCAACTTCACACCCGTGATTTTTTAAAATTTTATCTGGGTGAGCTATACCTGTTACAGAAAGCCCATATTTTATTTCAGGATCGTGAATAGAGTGTCCACCACTTAGAACAGCTCCAGCTTCAGCTACTTTTTCAGCTCCACCTCTCAATACTTCTCCTAAGATATTAATATCCATTTTTTCTGGAAAACAAACAATATTCATAGCTGTTTTGGGAACTCCTCCCATTGCATATATATCACTTAAAGAATTTGCAGCAGCTATTTGTCCAAAAATATATGGATCGTCAACCATAGGAGTAAAAAAATCCAATGTTTGAATTATTGCTATATCATCAGTTAATTTATAAACAGCAGCGTCATCGGATTTGTCAAAACCTACAATTAAATTTTTATCTTCCACACTTGGAAGTTTAGATAAGACATCACTTAGAACCTCCGGTCCTATTTTACTTGCTCAGCCACCTATTGAGCATCTATCTAAATATAATTTTTTTTCCAAAATTAGACACCTCCAATTATCCAAGCATTTTAACTAAAGTAACTAAAATTTCAACTAAAAACTCTCTTTTATGTTTATCTTCCTCTTGATATATAATATCAGCAAGAGCTTTAATATCCTCTTTTATCTCCTCTTTTGAAGCTATATCGTAAGCGTCAACCATCTCTCCTCTAAAATCTTGCATAAAATAATCAAATATATTTCCAGCAAGAAGTCTTCTACCTGAAGATTTTTTAAAACTTTCGTAAGCTTCCATTATCCACTCTAATCTTTCGCTCATTATTTCGTCCTCCATTGTTATTGCTCCACTTAGGTTATCTGATTCTGATACTGTTATTTTTTGCTGATTTAACTCTTCTAAAATTGTTTGTAAAATAAGAGTTCCAGCAATTATAACATCAGCTCTTTTTTCTTCTAAACCGATAATGTTTTTTCTTTCTTCTGTATTTTTTGAAAGAAAAAGAGCTAAATTTTCATTAATTTGATCTAATGTTAAAATAGAAAGATGTACTTTGTTACTATCATAAATTTCCATTTTATCTCTAACAGAAATTTGAGTAGTAGCAGTCCCAGCCACTCCAATTAACTTAAAATTTTTATTTTTTAAAATTTTTAAAATGTCGATATTTTTTCTTATCCAATTTTTACATTTCTCTATCTTTTCTTTTGAGTATTCATTGTCACTAAAAAATTTTTCAGTAGCTCTAACAGCACCGATATTGATACTTTGTAAAAATTCAATCTCTTTTTCTTTTCCAAGAGTAAACTCTGTACTACCCCCACCAATATCTATAACTAATATTCTATCTTTAAAAATAAGAGAATTGCCTAAAAAGTTTAAGGTAGCTTCTGTTTTTCCAGATATACACTCTATTTCTATACCAAGTTTTGAGACTTCATTTAAAAATAGCTCTCTATTTTCTGCATCTCTAACAGCTGAAGTGGCAAAAGCTTTTATATTTTCTACTCCGTAAGAGGAAGCAATCTCTTTATATTTTTTTAGACAAGCCAGTGTTCTACTCATAGCTTCAGATTTTAGATTGTGGGTTTTATTAACTCCTTCTCCTAATTTTACAATCTCAACCTTTTTAACTAGCTCTTTTTTTATTATTTTTTGATTGTTACTATTTTCAAGTTCAGCAATAAACAATCTACAAGAATTTGTTCCAATATCAATGACAGCTTTAATATTTTTGTTTTGGCACATAATCTCCTCACTTAAATTAATATTATATTTTGTTACTTT
>JAUNAY010000107.1 GCA_030527385.1 Fusobacterium sp.
AGAAGTAAAATTTGTATAAAAAAATAAGCCTTGCGATAAGCAAGGCTTTTATATACAAAATCCCCACTAAAATTTAATTTTATAAAAAACTCAAAAAGTAAGACAATATAGTTCTTTAAAGAAATAGAAAAAAATTCATATGTTGAGTTTTGTGCAATGGATAAGGATATGAACTGGGTAAGAACATCTGGAAAAGTTGTAATTACAAAAGATTTAGATATAAAGAAGAAGATAATTGAAAAAAATAAACGTGTAAAAGAAATATATAAAAGCTATGATAACCCAATTTTTGAAGTTTTCTATTTGGAAGAGATGAAATATTCTATTAATCATATAGCAAATGCAGTTAAAGAGGAAAGCAATTTATAAAGAAAATTTTATAGTTAATTTAAGTAAAAAGGGCTGTTGCAAATTGATATTTTTGTTATTAATTTGTTTAGCCCTTTTTCTTTTGAGAAAAAATATATTTAATAAAATTATTAAAGAATTGATGCTTAATTAGTTTATAAAAATATAGAAAAGAAATTAAAAAACTAATATTTGATATTAAAATTTATAAAATAAAATTCTAAAAAATTTACTTCAATTTTCATAAAATTGGTATATAATATCTAAGATAGAATATGTAATTATACAGGAGGAAAAAAATTATGACATTGAGAGAATTGCCCATAGGGAAGACAGCCACAGTCCTTTCTGTTGGAGGAGAGGGAGCTTTAAGACAACATTTTTTGGATATGGGAATTATTCCAAATGCTAATGTTACAATGATGAAACACGCTCCTATGGGAGATCCTGTTGAACTTAGAATAAATAGTTATGAACTTACATTGCGTTTGGCAGATGCTGAAAAAATTGAGATTGATAATATAAGAGAAGAAAAAAAAGAGGAAAGAGTTTTTTTAGATAAGAAACGTATATCTCACCCAGGACTTGGAGAGGGAGGAAAGTTTCATAAAAAAGAGGGAGAAAATCCATTACCAGAAGGTGAAAAATTAACTTTTGCATTGGTAGGGAATCAAAACTGTGGGAAAACAACTCTTTTTAATCAGTTGACAGGTTCAAATCAACACGTAGGAAACTTTCCAGGAGTAACTGTTGATAGAAAAGATGGGGTGATAAAAGGTTACCCTAACACATTAGTTACAGATTTACCAGGAATATATTCACTTTCTCCATACTCTAGTGAGGAGATAGTAACAAGAGAGTTTGTATTAAATGAATGTCCTAGAGGAATAATAAATATTGTTGATGCTACAAATATAGAAAGAAATCTGTATTTGACAATGCAATTAATGGAGTTAGACATACCTATGGTGTTAGCTCTAAATATGATGGACGAAGTTAGAGATAATGGTGGACATATTTTAATAAATGAGATGGAAGAGTTGCTAGGAATACCAGTAGTTCCTATTTCAGCAGCTAAAAATGAGGGAATAGACGAGCTTATTGATCACGCTATTCACGTAGCAAAATATCAAGAATATCCAAAGAGACACGATTTTTGTGATATAAATGATAATAATGGAAGTGTTCATAGATGTTTACACGGAATTATGCATATGATTGAAGATCACGCAGAGCAAGAAAAAATACCATTACGTTTTGCAGCTAGTAAAATTACAGAGGGAGATAGTTTAGTTCTTGAAAAATTAAAGTTGGATAAGAATGAGAGAGAAACTATTGATCATATAGTTGAACAGCTTGAAAACGAAAGAGGTTTAGATAGATCAGCAGCAATAGCTGATATGAGATTTAGTTTTATAGAAAAAGTTTGCCAAGAGACTGTAAAAAAACCAAGAGAGAGTAAAGAGCATATTAGAAGTATAAAATTAGATAAAATTTTAACAGGAAAATATACAGCAATTCCAGCATTTTTAGGAATAATGGCAGTTGTTTTTTGGCTGACTTTTAATGTAATAGGGGCTTGGTTGTCAGATATCTTAAATCTAGGTATTGATTTTGTTACTTCAGGAGTTGAAAATATTTTAATTGAGGGACACGTAAATGAAGTCTTACGTTCTTTAATTATTGATGGAATTTTTAACGGAGTAGGAAGTGTAGTAGGATTTTTACCAATCATAGTAACACTTTTCTTCTTTTTATCTATGCTTGAAGATAGTGGATATATGGCAAGAGTTGCTTTTGTGATGGACAAGCTTTTAAGAAAAATAGGACTTTCAGGGAGAAGTATTGTTCCTATGCTTGTGGGATTTGGTTGTACGGTGCCAGGAGTTATGGCTAGTCGTACTTTACCGTCAGAGAGAGATAGAAAGATGACAATATTATTAACACCATTTATGAGTTGCTCGGCAAAACTTCCAATCTATGGATTTTTTACAGCAGTATTTTTCCCAAAATATGGAGCTTTAACAATGATAATACTATATTTTACAGGAATATTTATGGGAATATTTATGGCTCTTTTAATGAAAAAATCTTTATTTAAGGGAGAGGCAGTTCCATTTGTAATGGAATTACCAAACTATCGTATGCCTGGAACTAAAAATGTGGCTCATCTGCTTTGGGAAAAAGCAAAAGATTTCTTACAAAGGGCATTTACAGTTATATTTGTAGCAACTATTGTAATTTGGGTATTGCAAACATTTAACTTGCATTTTAATGTGGTTGAAAGTTCACATAACAGTATATTAGCAAAGGTTGCAGGTTGGATAGCTCCAATATTTAAGCCTTTAGGTTTTGGTGATTGGAGAATTTCAACTGCTTTGATAAGTGGAATAATGGCAAAGGAAAGTGTAGTTTCTACATTGTCAGTTCTTTTTGGAAATACAAAAGTATTATTAGATATGTTAAGTCCAGTAGGAGCAGCAAGTCTTTTAGTATTTTGTTTACTATATACTCCTTGTATAGCAGCTGTGGCATCTGTAAAAAAAGAACTTGGTGGGAAATGGGCAACAATAGTAGCATTAGGACAATTTGCAATAGCTTGGATAGTAGCATTTATTGTAAGAGTTATAGGAGTATTCTTCTAAAGTGAGGTAATATGAATTTGTTGAGTATGATTTTAGTAGGAGCAATATTAATATATTTAGTTTTTTCTATTGTGTATATTTATAAGAATAAGAAAAAAGGTAAGGGGTGTGGTGGAAACTGCACTTCTTGTAGTAAAAATTGCAGATAGAGAAAACAGGGGGGCATAATGCCCCCCACTTTATTTTTAGTAATTAAATTTATAACCAAGAGAAAGAGTAACTCTTGAATAATCAAAATCATCTTTTGTTTTTGTGTATGGTGTTGAATTGTATTCAAATTTAGCTTTATTAACTTTATACATTAGATCTACAACAAAGTTATGATATTCAGCTCCAGCACCTATTCCAAAATAGATTCCATTTTTAATATCTGATTTCATTTTTTCACTATTATTAAATTCATAATCGTGAGCTTTAAAATCTCCACTCTTATGATTAAATGAATATCCTAAGTCAGCTTTTAAATAAGGTTTAAAATTTGAATTTGTAGGAATATTATATTTTGTAACTAAATAAATAGGTACAGATGAAAACTTAGGCATATCAAGTTTTATGTCAAATTCTTTATCAAAAAGAGATTTTGTAGAACCGTGATCTTGATAAGATATACCAGCTCCTAATTCAAAATTAGGATAAATCTCTCTAGTAGCTTCAACTGTAAGTTCATATCCCATTTTATCAGCTTTTTTTCTATTGATAGATTCTGTATCAGCAGGTGTAACTACGTCAAACTTTTGCCATATATCAGCACCAGCCTTTAAATATAGATTTGTATCTTGTGAAGCAAAACTTACACAAGATAAAGTTGTTAAGCCAAGTAATATTTTTTTTATCATTTTTTTCTCCCTTTATTAATTTATTTAAAACCAAAGCCCAGATGAAACTCCTATACCTGTGCTTGTAGATTTTGTTCTTGTTTTAGATTTAATTTTAGTAGTAGTAACTTTGGTATTTCCAGAGCCACTAGATATTTTTCCAAAAGGATCAGTAGTTAAAGTCGAATTACCATTTGATGTTGAAGTGGTAAATATATCAGTATTAGTTTTAGATTTAGTGTTAGTTTTAACTTTTCCTACTCCCATTCTAGGATCTATACCATTATTGTATAAAATAGTTGCAAGGATACTATCGTAGATTATAGTATCTCTATTTCTAGCTGTTCTGTTACTATTAGAATTTGTTGTATTTGTATTAGAGCAACCTACAACAAATGTTGTTAAAAGTAATAAAATCAATTTTTTCATTGAGCCTCCTCTTATGAATTAAAGATTTTAGATAAAATGCTGTTAGTTTCAGATGGATTTTCAAGATTTGAAATATGCCCAGCATTAGAAATTTTAAAAACTTCTGAATTTTCTACATAGTTTTTCATAGTTTCAGCTTCTTCAAAAGGTCTTGGAATATCAAACTCTCCTGTTAAAAAATAAGTTGGAACTTTAATATTTCTTAAAAGTTCAAGTGAGTTTTCTCTTCCAAATATTATTCTTCCAAGTTTGACAATTCCTTTTAACTCTTCACTAGAAAAATTTTTTAATCTATTGAAAAAATTTTGATAAAGATCGCTATTTTTATCAATTTCAGGTTTAAAAAAGATAGGAGCTATCTTACTTGCTACCTCTTCAGAAATTTTTTCCTCTTTTTCAATTTTATCTAATGAACTAGCAACTGCTATTGCTGAAGCCATAGTT
>JAUNAY010000108.1 GCA_030527385.1 Fusobacterium sp.
ATCCTCGTTTAAGTATGTTTTATATAACTCTCTAATCAACTCTCCCATATCTTTAGATTTATGTTTTATTTTACCATTAACTAAAGCTATATAATCTCCCACTTCTATTTGAATATCATCAACTTTTGTATTTCTTACAGCTTTTGTTATCTCAATAGAATAGTTTTGAGCAGCTTGTTTTAAAACAGATTCAATATTTTCAAATCTATTTTTTACTATAAAGTACCCCTCTAACATACTCTTTGTCTCTAATACTATAACATCTTTATTAGATCTCTCTGCTGCTATTTTAGCTGCTGATATTATATTTTTATTGTTAGGTAAAATTATAATCTTTTCAGCATTTATCTTTTTAAGTCCCTCTTCAATATCTGCAACACTCGGATTTTGAGTTTGCCCACCAATTAAAACTCCAGTAGCACCTGTATCTAAGAAAAGTGTTCCTAATTCTTTATTGTCTACTATTGCAAAGTAAGCCACTGGTAAAGCATTTTCTTCTCTTAAAAAGATCTTTTCTGTCGATTGAAGTTGATAATTTTCTTCATCAGTCAATAAAAGATTTTTATGCTGAATTTCCATATTTTCAATTTTAATATTATTAAGATTTCCTAAAGCTCCTGCTATTTCAAGAACTTGCCCTGGGTGATTTGTATGAATATGTGTCTTTGTTTTCTTAGATGTTTGAGCACATACCATTGAGTCTCCTAAAGGCATTATTTTAGCTTTATACTCACTTAAATCAAAATCTCCAGATTCAATTATAAACTCTGTACAATATTTGAATTTAATATCTTCTACCTCGTGAGAAGTTACTTCTAATCTCTCTTTTCTATTTGCTCTTGATCTTACTATTCTTTCCAAATCTTTTAACATCTCTGGATCTGTAACAGATTTTTCAAATCCCTCTAACACATAAAAAATTCCCTTTCCTCCAGCATCAACAACACCAGCTTCTTTAAGCTTTGGTAGTTGATTAGGAGTATTTTCAACAGCTTCATAAGCCACATTTTTTAAATGTACAAGGAACATTATAAAATCATCTTTATCTCCTTGATAAGCAACAGCCTCTTCAGCTACTCTTCTGATAACTGTTAGCATTGTTCCTTCAACTGGCTCTGATACAGCTTGATAAGCTTTTTCTTTTGCCATTACAAAGGCTCTAATAGTGTCATCAACTGTTATCTCCTCTTTATCTCTTACACCATTTAAAAACCCTTGTATAATTTGTGAAAGTATAGTTCCAGAGTTTCCTCTAGCACCTAACAAAATCGCTTCTGATACAATCTCAACAAGTTCATTCATTGTTGGCTCGTGATTCATCTTAATCAATTCATTTTCAACTGATTGAAGAGTCATAGACATATTTGTTCCTGTATCTCCATCTGGAACAGGATAGACATTTAAGTCATTTAATACATCTGCATATTTAGAAAGCCATCTACTCGCTGCGATTAATAACTTTGTCAGTCTGATAGAGTTAAGTACTTTTACCTCTATTTTCATAAATTTTTTACCTCCAAATAGTCACTATTTTTATTTATATATTAAAATGTTGGAGGATTAACAACCCATATAGCTCTTGTCAATTTATTGCTACTATTTTTAAATCTATGTTTTTGACTTGATTTGAAATATAGGCTATCTCCCTCATTTAAACTGTGTACTACTTCGTCAATATACACATCTAAGCTTCCTTCTAGTATAAAAATAAACTCTTCTCCATTGTGTGTATAAAAACTTCTTCCACTTTCCCCTTTTGGTCCTATCTCATAAAGTATAGGTTCCATTGTTTTATCAATATTTGAAGTTGTTAAAAGTGCCATTTTGGTATTTGAATCAACACTTTCTATATATTTTCTATCTGCTTTTTTTACTACCTCCATATTTTTTGTTTCCTCTTCATCTTCTATAAGGTAGCTCACTTTTACATCTAGTGATGTTGCAATTTTCTTTAAATTTTCAATAGAAGGAGAAGCCTTTCCTTGTTCTATTTGAGATAAAAAACTGGCAGAAAGATCTACTCTTGAAGCCAATTCTCTCAAAGATAGTCCCTTATCATTTCTACTTTTTTTTATTCTTTCTCCTATACTACTCATCTCTTTTCAATCTCTCCTTTTTTTAATATTTTTATTAGGCTAAAAAGACTTTGCAACACTGCTCTTTCTCTAATCTTATTTCTTGATCCACTAAAAATTTTTCTTTCTACAAATACTTTATCTTTTACTCTTATACCTATATAAACAAGCCCTACTGGTTTATCTTTTGTTCCACCATCTGGACCTGCTATTCCTGTTGTAGCAATAGCTATATCTGAATCTAGCCCCAATACCATCTCTCTAGCTGTCTCTTCACTTACAGCTCCATATGTTTTCAGTGTTTCAGTTTTTACTCCCAATCTTTTTATCTTAGCTTCATTACTATAAGTAACTACTCCCTCTTTTAAAATTGAGGATACTCCTGGAACATCTATTAAACGACTTGCTATCATTCCTCCAGTACAAGATTCAGCTGTTGAAATATTCATTTTAAGATCTGATACCATCTTTACTACTAACTTCTCTAATCTATCATCGTCTTCTCCAAAGATGTACGTACCTATTTTATTATATATCTTTTCTACTATTTTTGCTACTTTATTTTTATTACTTTCTGTACTTTGTAATCTTATTAATACTCCATAATCCTTTACAAGAAATTCATAATATATTCCATCTTCTGTAAAGAACTCGCGTATAGCTTCATCTAGCAACGATTCTGCCATTCCTAAAGTCAATATGTCTTTTATATAAATTCCATCTGTTAAAAGATTTTTTTCTTTAGAATACCAAGATATAAATTTAGGAAACATATTATACAATTCTCTTGGCACTCCAGGAAATGCCACTATATCATCTATAAAAATAGCAGGTGCCATTCCCACATCATTTTTAAAACTAATAGCTCCCTTTGGTTTTTCTACCTCTTTAACATTTATATTTATAAAATCTATTCCTATTTTTTTAAATTTTTCTTGTAACTCTTTTAGTTCATCATCTTCAACTATAAGCGGTTTATTTAAGTAGTTAGATATTGCTTCTTTAGTTATATCATCTAGTGTCGGACCTAATCCTCCAGACATTATTACTAAATCTACATTTTTTTTTGCATAATCTATTGCCTTTAAAATTTCGTCCATAAAATCTCTTACAGTTATTTTAAATTCAATCTCTATACCATATTTATTTAATTCTTCTGCAATATATAAACTATTTGTATCAACCATCCCTCCATTAAGAAGTTCTGTTCCTACAAGAATTAAACCAGCTTTCATATAAAATGCCTCCTAAAAGAATATTGTCCAAATACAAACCAATAAAAAGTTTCCTATAATACCAGCCAAAAAATCATCTAAAACTACTCCAACTCCGTGTTCAATATTTTGAGATTTATCTATTGGTCCTAATTTTGTAATATCAAAAAATCTAAATATCACAAAAGCAAGTGCCATAGCAATCATATTTTTTTGTACTCCTACTGGATTTATTAAAAACAGAGTTGTAAGATACCCTAATACCTCATCTATTACAACATTTTGCGGATCTTTCTTCTTAAAAATCTCTCTTTCACAAAGATCACAAACATACACTGCCACTGCAAAAAATGTTATTAAAAACATAAAATAAAAAGAATTATATACCATATTATTTGGAAAAAATCTTCTTATGTATGAAAGTAATATAAACACAGGTATTCCACCTAAAGTTCCAAAAGTTCCAGGAGCTTTTGGTAAATCTCCCAAACCAAACCAAGTTCCCAAATCTCTAATAATCTTTTTATTCAATTTTAATATACCCCCCTTTCATAATTATAAGCACGGTATACTCCATCGCTATTTTTCATATTTTTTAAAACTTCTCTAACCTCTTCTGGAGTTTCGATAGTAAACTCCAATACAACCTCATCAATAAACAAATCTGATAACTTTTTAATATCATTCAAAATATTTAAAGGTTTTTCAAAGAAAATTTCACTGTTTCCTATTTTATTTTGAACTACTGTGAAGCTATCTCCCTCCACATTTGTTATTTTTTCTCTATCTTTTCCAAGAATGTCTATTTCAATATACATTCCTTTTAATCTTGAATAACCTAAGATAGCTTTTTTTAGTGAAGTGCCTCCTATCTCTTTTATTCTATCAAATCTTAACTCTGGAGAAATAATAACTGTTTCTAATTTATTTAACTTTCCAAGCTCCTCTATTGTATATCTATTAGAGATATTTAGATTCCAATTTGCTGTAAGCTTATCAGTTTTGCTTTCTAAAATTTGATATAAATTTGAAGCTAACTTGCTATTTAACTCTTGTTCACTCAAAGCTCCCTCTCTTGCTACATCAAATCCCCTATTATAAATTTTTTCTATACCAAACTCTTCTACGATTTTTCTTTGTGCTTCTGTTGAAACAATAGCAGAAATTATTATATCTCTTTTTTGTTCTAACAATACTGGTAATTTATATCTTTTTCCAGCTTTTCTTCTATAACTTTCTACCAATTTTATTTCTAGTTCAACAAGAGCCTCTCTTCTTAAAGATTTTATTATAGATATTGGTAAAAATATTCCATCTGAAATATAAGTTTCTATTTCATTTAATACAAATGTACTTTCTCCAGTTTCTGCAAGTTTATCTTTTAT
>JAUNAY010000109.1 GCA_030527385.1 Fusobacterium sp.
AAAAAATTTATAGATAAATATATGGAGATACAGGATAGAGAAAAGGGTGTAGAAGTTTCTCAAGAGTAATGAGATATTAAATTTCTATTATATATTTTAGAAATAGTGGAGGTATTGACGAAACTAGTTTAATTAAGGAGTACATAAATGATAAGAAAAGTAAAAGAAACAGAAACGAAAAAGAAAAAAACAGAAAAAAGCAGTATTAGTGGAATAAAAGAAGTAAAAGTTTTAAAAGAGAAAATTAGAGCTATAAAAGCTGGAATAAGAGAATTAAAAGAGGATAAAAAGCCAACTAAATCTGTTGTTACAGAAACAAAAGAAGCAAAAATTCAAAAAGAGGAAAAAATGTATGTTATTCCTCTTGGAGGATTAGAAGAAGTTGGAAAAAATATGACAGTAGTTCAATATAGAGATGAGATAATTATTATTGACTCAGGAGTAACTTTTCCAGATGATAATCTTTTAGGAATAGATTTAGTAATTCCAGATTTTACATTTTTAGAAAACAATAAAGACAAAGTTAAAGGATTATTTATAACACACGGACACGAAGACCATATTGGTTCTATTCCATACCTTTATCAAAAAATAGATAAGACTGTTCCTATGTATGGAGGAAAATTAACTCTTGCTTTGGCAAAATCTAAATTTGAAAATCCTGGATTTTCAAAAGAGCTTCCTAAGATGAAAGAGGTAAAAGGAAGAAGTAAGGTAAAAGTAGGAAAATACTTTACAGTTGAATTTATAAAAGTAACTCACTCAATAACTGATGCTTACTCTTTAGTAATAACTACACCTGCTGGAGTAGTATTCCATACAGGAGATTTTAAAATAGATTTGACGCCAGTAGATGGAGAGGGAGTAGACTTTGCAAGACTTTCTCAAATAGGAGAGCAAGGAGTAGATTTGATGTTATCTGACTCTACAAACTCGGAAGTAGAGGGATTTACACCTTCAGAAAGAAGTGTAGGGGAAGCTTTTAAACAAGAGTTTTCAAAAGCTAAAGGAAGAATAATAGTTGCAGCTTTTGCTTCACACGTACATAGATTACAGCAGATTATAAATACTGCTGAAGAATATGGTAGAAGAATTGCAATAGATGGAAGAAGTTTGGTAAAAGTTTTTGAAATAGCTTCAAATCTAGGATATTTAAGAATACCAGAGGGAATGATGGTATCTTTAGCTGAAGTAGATAGCCTTAGAGATAATAAAGTAGTTATACTTTGTACAGGAACTCAAGGAGAACCTATGGCAGCGTTATCAAGAATAGCTAAAAATATGCACAAGCATATAAAAATTAAAGAGGGAGATACTGTAATAATATCAGCTACTCCTATTCCAGGAAATGAAAAAGCAGTTTCAAACAATATAAATAATCTTTTAAAATATGATGCAGAGGTTGTTTTTAAGAAAATTGCAGGAATTCACGTTTCAGGACACGGTAGTAAAGATGAACAAAAATTAATGTTAAATCTTATAAGACCAAAATATTTTATGCCAGTTCACGGAGAACATAAAATGTTAAAAGCACATAAAGATACAGCAATAGAAACAGGAGTACCTAAAAATAATGTAATAATAGCACAAAATGGAAGTAAAGTTGAAGTAACAAAATCAGCTGTTAAAATAAAAGGTAAAGTAAATGCTGGATCTACACTAGTTGATGGATTAGGTGTTGGAGATATAGGAAATATAGTTTTAAAAGATAGACAACAACTTTCGCAAGATGGAGTTGTAGTAATAGTGTTTACATTGAGTAAAGAAACAGGTAAAATTATAGTTGGACCAGATATTGTAACAAGAGGATTTGTTTATTCAAAAGAATCTGATGATATAATAAAAGAAGCAATAGATACAATTAAACAAAAATTAGATAGTATTGATAGTAATAGTATGAAAGATTGGGCTGTATTAAAGAATACAACTAGAGATATAGCTTCAAAATATTTCTATAATAAGACAAAGAGAAATCCAGTAGTTTTACCAATAATTATGGAAGTTTAAAAATATAATTGGAATATAAAATAAAAAAATTAAGATAATAAGGAGAAAAATATGGCATTAACAAGTAAACAAAGATCATTTTTAAGAAAACAAGCACACGACTTAGAACCATTAGTAAGAATTGGAAAAGAGGGAGTAACAGAAAATCTTGTTCAAAGCATTCTTGAAGCTATAAATTCAAGAGAGATATTAAAAGTTAAAATTCTTCAAAATTGTGAAAAAGAAAAAGATGAAATTTTACAAGAGTTATCAGCTAGAGATGAGTTTGAAGTTGTAGGGTTAATAGGAAGAACAATTATACTATATAGAGAGAATGAAGATAAGCCAGTAATATCTTTAGAAGTAAAAGGAATAAGATAGTAAAATTGGAGGGAGAAAATGAGTCCCGGAATTATATTGAATAATAGAGTATTAGACGTAGTTTTTATAGCGTGGTTTATTGCACAATTTTATAAAGTATTATCAACTATCTTTAAAAAAGGTAAGTTAGATATAACAAGAATGTGGGATACTGGTGGAATGCCAAGTTCCCATAGTTCTACGGTATCGTGCCTAACAACGAGTGTAGCTTTAAAATATGGAATTAGTAGCGACCTTTTTGCAATAACTATTATTTTTGCTGGTATAGTTATGTATGATGCTGCTGGAATTAGAAGAGCAGCAGGAAAACAAGCTGGTGTAATTAATTCACTTATTGAAAAGATACCATTATTTATAGGAAAGGCACAATATAATAAGCATTTTAGCAAAGAAAAAGAGGCTAAATTAAAAGAACTTTTAGGACACACTCCTTTTGAAGTATTAGTAGGGTGTATTTTGGGAATAGTTATTGGATTGCTCTTTAGAAAGTATCTACAGGGGTAAGGATGGTATATGGAAGATTTGAAAAAAGCAAGTGTTGAAGAACTAGAAAAAAAAGCTGAAGAGATAAGAAAAATTTTAATAGAGACTGTGAGCAAAAATGGAGGACATTTAGCTCCAAATTTAGGAGTTGTAGAGCTTACACTATGTTTACATAAAGTTTTTGATTTCAAAAAAGATAAATTGCTTTTCGATGTAGGACATCAAGCTTATGTTCACAAAATATTAACAGATAGAAAAGAGAGATTTTCAACTTTAAGGCAAAGAAATGGAATAGGACCTTTTATGGATCCTAAAGAAAGTCCATTTGATCCATATATATCTGGACACGCAGGAACAGCTTTATCAGCAGGAGCTGGGATAGCTATGGCTGATCCAAATAGAAAAGTAGTAGTTGTTGTAGGAGATGCTTCAATCTCTAATGGACATTCATTAGAAGCTTTGAATAATATAGGAGGAAAATTAAAAAATCTTATTATTATTCTTAATGACAATGAGATGTCTATTGGTAAAAATGTTGGATCTCTTTCGAGATTTTTTGGAAAGTTAATGGTAAGTGAAAAATATATGAATTTTAGAGATGATGTTAAAAATATCATCAATAAATTAAGAATAGTAAATAAAGTTTCTACTACTTTGGAAAGAGTAGAATTTTCTATAAAAAATTTCTTTTTACCATTAAGTATATTAGAAAGTCTTGGATTAAAATTTTTAGGTGTCTTAGATGGACATAATATAAATGAATTGATAGAGACTTTTGAAAAAGTAAAAGAGATGGAAGGTCCTATTTTTATTCATATAAAAACTCAAAAAGGAAAAGGATACTCTTTTGCTGAAAAGGATAAAGAGAAATTTCACGGGATAGCTCCTTTTAATATGGAAACAGGAGCAACAAGTTCTAAAGTAAAAACATATTCCAATATTTTTGGAGAAGAGATGTTAAAACTTGGAGAACAAGATGAAGATATATATGCAATCTCTGCTGGTATGGTAAAAGGTACAGGATTAGGTAGTTTTTTTGAAAAATTTGAAAAAAGAGCAATAGATGTAGGAATAGCAGAGGGACACGCTATAACTTTTGCTGGAGGATTAGCTTCGATGGGTAAAAAGCCTTATGTAGCTATCTATTCTACTTTTATGCAAAGAGGTTTTAGTCAACTTATACACGATATCTCTATTCAAAAGTTACCAGTTCGTTTTATAGTTGATAGAGCTGGAATTGTAGGAGAGGACGGAAAGACTCACAATGGAGTTTATGACATATCTATGTTTACAACAATTCCTAATTATACAGTGATAGCTCCGACTACATCACAAGAATTGATAGACATATTGGAAATATCAAAGAATTTTAATTCTGGACCACTTGTAATAAGAATACCTAGAGAGAATGAATTTTTTATTGAAAATGATAAAAAATTCGAAATTGGAAAATGGAAAGAGATAAAAAAAGGAAATAAAAATCTTTTTATAGCCACAGGAAGTATGCTAAAAGAGATCTTAAATATATATGATGAGTTAAAGTTAAAAGGAATAGATGGAACAATAGTGAGTGCTGGTTCAATAAAACCTTTTGATGAAAAATATTTGATAGAGAATTTAGAAAAATATGATAATATATTTGTATTGGAAGAAGCTTATGAAGTTAATTCTTTTGGAAGTAGTATACTAGATTTTATGATAAAAAATAGAATTGAAAAGAGATTACATAAAATAGGAATAGAAAATCCAATAATTCCTCACGGGAAAAGAGATGAACTTTTAAAAGAATTTGGATTAAGAGGAGAA
>JAUNAY010000110.1 GCA_030527385.1 Fusobacterium sp.
GCTATATTTTAACTAGTCAAACATCTTAAATTTTTTCTCTATCTCTGCTGGCAGAGTTTTATAGTAATATTCTAAAATTTTTATACCTGGCATATAATCTTTTTGTTCTTTCAACAGACTGAAATATTCTTTCTCAATACTTTGAACTGAGAAGAAATCACTCTTTTCAAATATTTGGAAAAGTTCTGAAATAATCTCCATTCTCTTCTCAATAGAAAAATTATTATTTTTTCCAAGCATCAATGCTTCCATAAATAAAGCCTTGCTATCTTTTGTTTTTTCAAGTTTATTTGCCCCTTTAGCAAGAGCTATTAAAACTTCAAAATTTAATTTTTCATCTTGTAAAGCTCCTAAATCATAGTTTGCTTTACATTTGTCATAGAATTTTTTTAATAACGCTAAATCTTTAGCTTCCAATGCTATTTTAATTACATTTGCATAAGCTTCTACCTTATCTTGAACTCTTCTTCCTTTTGCAAGTGATGTATACTCTTTAGCAGCTAATAAAAGCTCTCCAATCTTCCAGAAACCTTGAGCTATTAATTTTCTTATCTCATATATGAAGTCATAATCTTTTAACTTTTTCATAAGTAGTTTTAAAAACTCAAATGCTTCGTCATACTCTCCACACTCAATAAGAGCTTTTGAATAGTGGAAAAATACTTTTTCTAAATTAGCTGAAAGTTTCTCTCTATCTAGCTGTTCCTTAAATATTCTATAAACGAAAATACTTCTTTTATAGTCCCCAATAATTTCATTTACTTCAAACATCTTTAGAAGTCTTGATTCTATAACATCAGCTTTTTTAAGCCTGTGCATAGATTTTAAAAGATAGTTTCTAGCTATCTTATACTCCTTTAAACTTACAAACTTATCAAAAAGTTGTAAACAGTATTTAGTTCTATCAGTCTCACTTATTTCGTAAAGTGCCTCTTCAATATTCCAAATGCTTTCTTCAATAGAAACATTTTCTTGTTTAAAGAAATCATCTAAATATTCAATAGCTTGTATCTCTTTACTCTTCATTAGTTCAACGATATCAATTTTTTCCTTTATCCCCTTTTTACGTAAAATTTCGTCGAAATTTTTACATAGTATTTTTGCTGTTTTTTCAGTTAATGATCTTTTACCGATTTCAATCATTCCCAAAAAAACTCTTGTAATATCATCTCCTACCAATTCACCTTGTGTAATTTTATATTTTTTACGAAGAGCTAGGAGTTTTTCTGCTGGCGATAAGAACATCTTTCTTCCCCCTTTAAAATTAAAAGATTAATGTGATATATATCTATATTACTTTTCTGTATTATACTATAAAATTCTTTTTTTGTGTACGAAATTTTTAAAAATATTTTTGAAATATAAATTCATTTTGTTAATAAAAAAAGGAAAAAATAAATAAAATTAATTTAGTGCTATCTTTTTATATTTTAACTCCTTTTTTTTCTAAAAGTTGTAATAATAATCTAAAATCTGTAAGTTGTATCCCGTCAATTCCTAATTTTTTTGCTCCCTCGATATTGGCTTCAACGTCATCTATAAATATAGTTTCCTCTGGAACTAAATTATACTTTTTCAAAAGTGTTTCATAGATCTCTTTTTCAGGTTTTATATAATGATAGTAACAAGATACTACATCACCATTAAACTCTCTAATAAAATCCCAATTATCTTTTATATATTCAAAGGCTGGCTTATGAAAATTTGATAAGATGTACACGAAATACCCTTTTTCCTTTAATTTTCTCATTATTTTTACATTTTCTTCTATTGGTGAAATACAAAAAGATATATTTTCTTTAAATAATTTTTTAATTGCTTCTGTCTCCTCTGGCACTCTTTTTGAAAAAAGCTCCACGGCATCTTCGTATGATAATGTTCCTCTATCTAATTCTAGCCACTCTTTACTTTTAAAAACTTTATTTAGAAAAATTTCACGATTTTCTTCTTTGATATATTTATTCAAAAAATTTTCTGGCGAATATTTTACTAATACATTTCCTAGATCAAAAATAATGTTCTTTATCATAACTTCCTCCATATAATAAGATTTCTGCCTAAATTATAACATAATATTAACTAAATATATAACAGATTTTATTTAATTTTAAAATGAAAAGTGATATAATATTTCCATAAGGGCATCTATTTTGATTTGATACGAGGTGATAAAATGAAGATAAAAGCTATTGCTTTAGATTTAGACGGAACACTTTTGACAACTGACAAAAAAATTTCCGATACAAATAGGGAGATATTAAAAGAACTGAACAGTAGAGGAGTTAAAATTTTTCTTGTAACAGGAAGAACATATTTAGCTACTAAACCTTATGCTTTAGATTTAGATGCAGGAGGAGTTGTTATTGCATATAACGGAGCAAAGGTAGTAGATTATGAAAATGATAGAGTAATTTTTGAGTTACCTTTAGAAGCAGATCACGTAAAAGAGCTAATTAAAATAAGTAGAAGATTGGGAGTACCTTTAAATCTATACAAAGATAATAAATGGTATGTTGAAGATTCTTCTAAAAAAGAGGTTATCCGTTATGGAAGCGAGAGAGATATGATCCCAATAGAAAAAGACTTTTATGATTTTGATGATTACAAAATGACAAAATCTGTTTTTTTAGGAACAGAGGAAAATCCTGAAACTTTAGAGAATGTACATAGAGAGGTTAAAAAAATATTAGGAAGTAAAGTATATACAGCTAAATCGACAGACATTTTGTATGAAGTTTTAAATAAAGAGGTCAATAAGGGATTGGTTTTAAAAAGAGTGTTAAAAACTTATGGAATTTCTCCCGATGAATGTGTTGCTTTTGGAGATGCTACTAACGATATAGAGATGCTTAGAGCAGTAAAATATGGAGTGGCAATGGGAAATGCCACTAGAGAAGTTAAAGCAAGTGTTGATTATGTTACAGACACTAATGACAATAATGGGGTAGCTAAATTTTTAAAAAAATATTTTTTTGACAGAGACTAGTTTTTATGATAAAATTTTAGAAATAGAGCAAATATTAAGATTAAAGCATAAAAATGATATTTGTTTTTGACTTTGTAAAACAAGGAGCATTTTGCTCCTTTTATTTTAAATTGGAGGTTTTTATGAAAGAAAATAGTATTATAATACTGGACTTTGGTTCTCAATACAATCAATTGATTGCTAGAAGAGTCAGAGAAATGGGTGTTTATGCTGAAGTTGTTCCTTACTTCGAACCTTTAGATAAAATCCTAGCTAGAAAACCTAAAGGAATTATTCTTTCTGGAGGACCTGCTTCTGTTTATGCTGAAGGAGCTCCTACTATTGATAAAGAATTATTCTATCAAGGTATCCCAGTTCTTGGAATTTGTTATGGAATGCAATTAACTACTCACCTAATGGGAGGTGAAGTTGCAAGAGCTGATAAACAAGAGTTTGGAAAAGCTGAACTTATCATCGATTGTCAAGAAAGCCCACTATTTGAAAATGTGCCTAATAACTCTAAAGTTTGGATGAGTCATAATGACCACGTAACAAAAATGGCTCCTGGATATGTTCAAATTGGACATACTACTTCTTGTGTGGCTGCTACTTATAACAAAGATATCAATTCTTACTGTATTCAATTCCACGCAGAAGTTACTCACTCTGAATATGGAACTCAAATTTTAAGAAACTTTGTATTTAACATTGCTAAATGTGAACAAAACTGGTCTATGGGTAACTACATAGAAGAAACTATTAAAAGTATCAGAGAAACTGTTGGAGATAAAAAAGTTCTTCTAGGACTTTCAGGAGGTGTAGACTCTTCTGTTGCTGCTACTCTTATCCACAAAGCTATTGGAGATCAATTAACTTGTATTTTTGTTGATACAGGACTTTTAAGAAAAGATGAAGCTAAAAAAGTTATGGAAGTTTATGGAGAAAATTTCCATATGAATATCAAATGTATAGATGCTGAAGAAAGATTCCTTTCTAAGCTTGCTGGTGTTTCTGACCCAGAAAAGAAAAGAAAAATAATAGGAAAAGAATTTATTGAAGTATTTGATGAAGAAGCTGGAAAACTTACAGATGTAGAATTTTTAGCTCAAGGAACTATCTATCCTGACGTTATTGAGTCTATGTCAGTAAAAGGACCTTCTATGACTATCAAATCTCACCACAATGTTGGAGGACTTCCTGAAGATATGAAATTTAGACTTCTTGAGCCTCTAAGAGAGCTTTTCAAAGATGAAGTTAGAAAAGTTGGAAGAGAACTAGGAATTCCTGATCATATGATTGATAGACACCCATTCCCAGGACCTGGACTTGGAATTAGAATTCTTGGAGAAGTTGATAAAGAAAAAGCCGATATTTTAAGAGAAGCTGATGATATATTCATCGAAGAATTAAGAGCTGCTGATCTTTATAACAAAGTTAGCCAAGCTTTCGTTGTTCTTCTACCTGTAAAATCAGTTGGAGTTATGGGAGATGAAAGAACTTATGAATATACAGCTGTACTAAGATCTGCTAATACAATAGACTTTATGACTGCTACTTGGTCTCACCTTCCATTTGAATTTTTAGAAAGAGTTTCAAATAGAATACTAAATGAAGTTAAAGGAATTAACAGATTGACTTATGATATATCTAGTAAGCCACCTGCTACTATTGAGTGGGAATAA
>JAUNAY010000111.1 GCA_030527385.1 Fusobacterium sp.
GAATATGCTTCAGAATTAGTTTTGAAAACTGCAACTCAAAAAGGAGCTTGGGAAAATGATAAAAAAGTTTATTCTCTATTTGTTGTAAGCAGAGATGAAATAGCTACTCAAGCTAAAAATGTTTTCTCATCATTTTTAACTGATATTTCTGGAAGACTTTTAAATACTAAAGAAAAATTGTCTACTGAAGGAGAATAGTATGAATATTGAAAAAGTTAATCTTTCTAACCCCTTTGAAATAAAAGAGGTAACTGAATTTTTAGCTAAATTTGAATTAAAATATGATACTAATATCGATTATACAGTTGTTATAAGGGAAAATGATAAAATTATTGCCACTGCCTCAAAAGAAAAAAACATAATCAAATGTTTTGCCATAGATCCAGCACGTCAAGGAGAGGGAATTTCTGGATCTATTTTAACAAATATCACAAACAAGATGTTTGATCAAGGATATTTTCATAGTATGGTATTTACTAAAACTAAAAATCAAGATATATTTAGAGGAATAGGTTATAAAGAAGTGGCTCAAACTGATAAAGTTATTCTTATGGAGATGGGAACAAATAGCATAGACAAGACAATAGATAAGATAAAAAAATCTATTGATATGAAAAAACAAAAGGCTATGATTGTTATGAATTGCAATCCCTTTACTTATGGACATCTTTATCTTATAGAAAAAGCTTCTAAAGAAAATGAAGAGGTTCTAATTTTTGTTGTAGAAGAAAACAAATCTGTTTTTCCTTTTTCTATTAGATTTGAACTAGTAAAAGAAGGTGTTTCTCATCTAAAAAATGTTAAAGTTGTCTCTGGAAGTGAATATATGATTTCATCTGCTACCTTTCCAAATTATTTTTTACGTAAAGAGGACGACTCTTTAATTGAATATACAAAACTTGATGCTACAATATCAGGTAAACAGTTTGCTAAAAAACTTGCTATTACTAAAAGATATATTGGAGAAGAACCTTATTGCAAAGTTACAAAAAAATATAATGAAGCTTTAATGAAAATTTTACCTCAATATGGAGTGGAAGTTGTTTTAGTTCCTAGAAAAGAGTTGAATAATACAGCTATTAGTGCTTCTATTGTAAGAGATAAATTAAAAAATGGAAAGTTAGAGGAATTAAAAGCTTTAGTTCCTAAAACAACTTTTGATTTTCTTATTAGTCCCGAGGGAAAGGAGATTGAGGAGAAGTTAAAAAGTAGCAACTTGCCTCATTAGTACTATGTTTGATTTGAATAGATTTTTAGAACTTAGAGAAGAACGTGTCGAACTACAAAAAAATTTATTAAACCAATTTAATTATCCTCTTATAGCTATAAGAACAAACTATCCAGGTGAAAATAAACTTGAACCTCTAGCTATAAAAATTACTGATATTGCTTCAAATGAAATAAAAGAACTTTTTAAAAATAAAATTATTTTTGAAAAAATATTAGAAAACCTTGAAGGGAAAATCTATCTTTTTATTATAAAAGAAAAAGTTGAAATTACAAAAAAAATATGTGTTGAGTTTGAGGAAAATCATATACTAGGAAGATGCTTAGATATAGATGTCTACTCAACAGATGGCAGTTCTCTATCTCGAAGTATGTTTGGTTATCCCAAAAGAAAGTGTATGATCTGTGATGATTTAGCTTTTGTTTGTGGACGTAGTATGAAGCATTCTCATCAAGATATTAAAAATGTGATTTTAAAAAAATATATTGATTATAACGATTATTTAATTAAAAGAGATGAAATAGCAAAAAAAATAGGAGATTTAGCTTTAAACTCGATGATATATGAAGTTGCTACTGCTCCTGCTTTTGGATTAGTATCACCTTTAACTCAAGGCTCACATAGTGATATGGATTTTTTTACTTTTCTAAAAAGTTCCTTTGCTATAAAAGATGGATTTGAAGAAATGGCAAAAATTTCCTATTCATATCTTAATTTAAAAGATATTTTTCTCTTAAGTAGAAAAATAGGATTAGATATGGAAAAAAATATGTTTAAAGCCACAGGAAATGTCAATACACACAAGGGAATGATCTTTCTTTTAGGAGTGGTAGTAGTTGCTGTCTCAAAAATATTATATGAAAATAAAAATTTTGATGATATTCAATTTTTAATAAAAGATATGTGCAAAGATATTTTAAAAGATTTTGAAAATATCAAAAATAAAAAAGAGTTAACTCACGGAGAAAAACTTTTTATTGATTATGGATTTACAGGGGTTAGAGGAGAGGTTAAAAATGGACTTGAGGTTGTTTTTAATGGCTCTTTAAAAATTTTAGAAGATTCTTTGAAAAGGAATCCAGATTTTAATCTAGCTTTTGTACAAACCCTTATCTTTCTAATGGGTAAAGTTATGGACAGTACAATAGTACATCGTCACAGTATTCAGATGTTAAATAGAGTAAAAAAAGAAGCTGAAGAGTTTTTTAAAAATGGTGGTATCTATGAAAAAACTGGATTAAAAACAGCTATTGATATAGAAAATGCCTATATTAAAGAAAAAATCAGCCCTGGTGGAAGTGCTGATCTTTTAGCTGTAACTATATTTTTATACTTTTTTAAGAACCTATTTTTTAATAAATAAGCATATCAATCAGTATCTAAATTTTAGATGCTGATTTTTATTTTATTATAATTCTATCACTAATACAGATTTTGTATTTTTTAATGTTTCAAATAAGTTTAAATCAGTTCTTATCTTATAAGTAACTCTCTCATTAAATCCCTTATCTAAATACTCTCCACCCATACTATCTATTAACATTTCAATATCTGCTATTTTTTCATATGGAAAATCTATCATATACACTTTTTTTTCTACATACTCAGCTATTCCAGCTTCTTGTATCGCTAATTTTGCTGTTTTAGCGTAGTTTCTAACTAAACCTCCTGCTCCTAATTTTATTCCACCAAAATATCTAGTAGCCACAACTGCTAAATTTGTTACTTCCATATATGTTATAATATCTCCCATCGGTTTTCCTGCTGTTCCACTTGGCTCACCATCATCATCAGTTTTAAAATACTCCTGCCCATTATCTATAACTTTATATGCAGTACAGTTGTGAGTTGCATCTTTATGCTTTTCTCTTATTGAGGCTATAAATCTCTCTGCTTCCTCCTTTGTTCCAACTGGTTTTACATAACCTATAAATTTAGATTTTCTTTCTTCAAACTCTATTACGCACTCTTTTTCTACACTCTTCATCTTCCCCACCTAAAAAACTACTCCTATTAATATTTTTACTAAAAATTCAGCTAATGATCCAATAACATTATCTAAAATTCCAACCATATTTAAAATCAAAATTATAAATATTCCATATTGATCTAATGAAAAAATTGTTTCTCTTAACTCGCCTCCAACCACTGAAGCAACCATTCTTGATCCATCTAGTGGTGGAATTGGTAAAATATTAAAAACTGCTAATAAAATATTTAATCTAATCATATACACACATAGTGATGATAATATATTGCTCATTCCAAATATTTCTGTATATTTTAATAGTATCAATCCTATAAGAGCTAAAATAATATTTGAAACAATTCCTGCAATAGCTACTAAAAACTCTCCTAATCTCCCATACTTTAATCTCCAATAATTTATTGGTACAGGTTTTGCCCAACCAAATATAAATGGAGATCCTAAAAATATAAGAATTATAGGAAATATAGTCCCCAACGGATCAAGATGATGAAGAGGATTTAAACTTAATCTTCCATAATCTTTTGCAGTACTATCCCCACATAAATATGCCATTGCTCCGTGTGCTAATTCGTGTATTAATAATGATATTATCAAAATAATTATATTCAATAACATTATTGGTTTAAAAATAACTCCACCTATTATATTATACAAAAAATATCCAAATATTATTAACAAAATTATCTTAGTAGATTTAGCCATATCTCTATTGAGATATTTTAGTTCTTCTAAAAATCTTCTCATCTTTTTTCCTTTCTATTAAAAAATATTATTCCAAATATTATAACATAAAAAATTATAGATATTATTTCTCCTTTATTTCCATTATATTTTACACTCAACATAGGAATTTTTGTAAAAATTTCAACTGTTTTAATTAATAAATTAAAAACAATATTAACTATTGGAAATAAAATATCTCCTATCCCAAAATTTTCTAAAAGTAAAGCAACAAAAGAAAGTGTAATATATGCTGTTCCTATTGGTACCACGACAAGATTACTTAAGATAGAAAAAATCTGTATTATCCCAAACTCTTTTATCAAAATAGGAGTTAAAAAAATCTGTATCGTAGCTACTAATATAATATTTTTTATAAATTTTGATTTGCCTTTATAAAATTTTATTATATAAGGATAGATAGACACAATAGCTACTAGTGCTAAGTATGAAAGTTTAAAAGAAATTTCATATATAGATATTGGATTTATAAATACACTTATAATAAAACTTATTGCAAGTGATTTTTCCAAATCTAAATCTTCATACAATAACTTACCAAAAATAAATATCACTCCCATTATATACGCCCTTATAAGAGACGGAGAGTGTTTTAGCCCTAAAAAATATAGTGTAATACCAACTAAAATAATAATATATCTCATCTTTCTTGAAAACGAAAACTT
>JAUNAY010000112.1 GCA_030527385.1 Fusobacterium sp.
AAAATAAAAGTTTATTAGCAAAATTAGAAATCTCTTTTATATTGTGAGTTATAAAGATAACAGTAAGTTGTTTTTCATCACAAAATTTTTTTACCATTTCATAAAAATTAACCTTACTCTTTACATCTAATGTAGAACTTGGATTGTCTATATAGATAAGTTTTGGATTAGTTATCATATGTTTTGCCATATTAACTTTTAATTGTTGTAAATTGTTTAATTTATTTATTTTTTTATCTCTAACTTCAAAAAGTCCCATATCTTTTAGGAGTTCGTCAACTTTTGCCCAGTCGCTCTCTCCCATTATTTTTCCTCTGTTCCTTGAAATCATTCCTATTGCAACAACCTCTCTAGCTGTTCCTGGAAACTCCTCTTTTGTTTGCATAATGTTTTGTGGAATATAGCTCACTTCATCTTTTCCAATGTTGTGGTAAGCAATTTCCCCCTCGATGCCATTTGTAATTAAACCCAACATACTTTTAATTAGACTACTTTTCCCAGAACCTGGAATCCCTCCTATTGCTAAATAATCACCTCTTTCAACATTGAAAGTTATGTTTTGCAACACTGTTCTGTTTTTGATATTTAAACCAAAATTGTCCACAGTCAATATGATATCACTCATCTTTTACCCTCCTGTTCTATTAGAAATATCTTTGTCATATTCTATTATAGCACATTTTTAAAAAAATATCATATAATAATGGAGAAAAAAACTTTATGTTCATATATAGAAGCACTATCTTTCTTTAGTTCTATCTACAAACTTTTTAAATATCCCTAAAAATTCAGGGTATCTATTTATTAGATTTTCTGGGTGCCATTGTATACCCAAAATAAATCTTTCTTCCATATCAATAGCCTCAAAAGCTTCAACAACTCCCTCACAAGAAAAAGCAGTGGCTTTTAATCCTTTTCCTAGTTTCTTTACACCTTGATGATGAAAAGAATTTACATAGATCTTTTCAGTTTCAAATATATCGTGAAGTATGCTATCTTTTTTTATATTTACAGAATGATATAGCTCATCTCTATTTATAGCGTTTGGGTGATGCCCCATAGCAGATTGTACTTGTGAATCTATATCTTGATACAAAGTCCCATCAAATGCTACATTAATTAATTGATGTCCTCTACAAATCCCTAAAACTGGAATTTTTCTTCTACAAGCTTCCTCTAATATTTTAAACTCCATTTCATCTCTTTTTGTATCTGTTCCCACTACTTGCAAAATCGGATCTTCTCCATAATATCTTGGAGCTACATCTTCACCTCCACTAAAGATAATTCCATCTATTGCTTCACTCTCTAACATCTCTAATGCTAAGTTATCCGACATTATAGGTATAAATAAAGGTATTCCCCCAGCTTGAATTACAGCATCTGCGTAACTATAATTAATTGCGTTATACTCTCCCTTTTCTCTTTTTTCCCTAAATGTAGTTATCCCTATTATTGGCTTCACTGTTCTTCCTCCTAATTTTTTAGTATCTCCTCATAATATTACTATACTCTCCTATTATGTTTTTTACAAATATTTTTTTATTTAATTCCATATTAATTAATTCTATTTAATTTCTTTTCAAATTTTAAATTTTTGTAAAAAAAATGTTTATTTTTAATACTAAAACCTATTTTTTTAATTTTATAAACAAAATGTGTAAATTTCTTTTGACATACTCTGTTAAATATAGTAAAATAGAGTGTAAAAATTAATTCTCATATATACCTGTAATATGGTCAGGAGTTTCTACGGATTGCCAATAACAAACCGCTATGAGTGAACTTAATAATCTTTTTCCTATTTTTAAGGTTATTTTCTTTCGCTCTTTGGTATTTGGAAAGAAAATAATCTTTTTTTATTCCCCATATTTAAGGTGCGTGAGTAAAAAACTTGGAGGTAAAAGAGATAATGAAAAACAGATCCCCTTATGATTTGGACGGAGTACCAGTATTAAAGGAGGCTATACCATTAGGATTACAACATATCTTAGCAATGTTTGTAAGTAATATCACTCCACTAATTATCGTGGCTGGAGCTATGAAAATTCCTAGTGAAACAAAAACATTTTTAATTCAATGTACTATGCTTGTGGCTGGAATGAACACTTTAATTCAAGCTTATCGTATCGGACCTATCGGAGCTAGACTGCCTATTGTTGTTGGAACAAGTTTTGCTTTTGTGCCAGTTGCATTATCAATTGGAAGTAAATATGGATATGAAGGTGTGTTAGGAGCTGCCCTTGTAGGAGCTTTATTTGAAACATTTATAGGTGCTATTATTCAAAAAATTAGAAGATATTTTCCACCAGTTGTAACAGGAGTTATAGTTCTTTCGATTGGGCTTTCACTTCTACCTGTTGGAGTTCAAAACTTTGCTGGAGGGGTTGGAGCTGCCGATTTTGGATCTTTTTCAAACCTGTTCCTTGCTTTAGTAGTTCTTATAACAGTTATATTCTTTAAACAGTTTACAAAAGGTATTACAAGTACAGGTTCTATATTTATAGGAACAGTTGTTGGATTTATAGTGGCACTATTTATGGGTAAAGTTGATCTTACACCTATAAAACAAGCTGGGCTTATAAGTTTTCCTATGCCTTTTACTTATGGATTTAGTTTCCACTTTGATGCTTGTCTTGCTATGATAATGATGTTTATTGTTTCGGCAGTTGAAACTGTTGGAGATATGTCAGGAGTTACTATGGGAGGGGCTAACAGAGAGGTTACAGACAAAGAGCTTTCTGGAGGAATACTTGCAGACGGATTTGGAAGTGTGTTAGCATCATTATTCTCTGTACTACCTACTACTTCATTTAGCCAAAATACAGGTATTGTGGCTATGACTGGTATTATGAGTAGATTTGTTGTTGGAACTGGGGCTGCTTTCCTTATTGCAGGAGCATTCTTCCCAAAAATTGGGGCTATTTTATCAAGTGTACCAGCAAGTGTACTTGGTGGAAGTTTAGTAATGGTATTTGCTATGATCTCAATAAGTGGTATCAACTTAATTACTAAGGAACCTCTAAAAGGTAGAAATGCTGTTATTCTTTCAGTTTCATTAGGGCTTGGATATGGACTTGGAAATGTGCCAGCTGCCCTTAAATATTTCCCTGAAAGTATTCAACTTATTTTTGGAGGATCTGGAATAGTTGTTTCTGGATCGATAGCTGTTTTACTTAATATAATTCTTCCACTTGATGAAAAGGTAAAAGAAGAATTAAAAGCTAAAAAAGAAGCTAGAGAAAGAGCATAAATTTTATAAAAAAATATTTTACAGCAGGTGATAGTGTTTTGCTAACACTCTGCTGTATTTTTATGGTATAATATAAGAAAAAAATATTTGAGGAGGTTAAATTGTTTAGTTTTTCTAAATTTTATATGGCTTCTAATCTACAAGAAGCTTATGATGAACTTTTAAAAAATAAAAAAAATATTATTCTTGGGGGAACTTCATATTTAAGAATGGAAAACAATAGTTATAATACTGCTATTGATTTATCTAACCTTGCTCTTGATTATATAAAAGAAGAAAATGAGTTTGTACATATTGGAGCTATGACATCATTTAGAGCTATTGAGACATCACCTATCATAAACTTGCTATTTTCTGGGGTACTTTCTAACTCTGTAAAAGATATTATAGGTGTACAATTTAGAAATAACGTAACTGTTGGAGCTACTGTATTCTCTAAATACGGTTTTTCAGATTTAATACCTGCCCTTTTATCTATGGAAACAACTGTGGTACTTTTTAAAGAGGGGGAGATCTCTCTTGAAGAATATCTAAAAAGAGAGGGAAGAACTAGAGACATTCTTGTTGAAATAAAGATAAAAAAAGCTATTGGAAAAGGTTCATTTCAAAGTGTTAGAAAAAGTAAAACAGACTATGCTATTACAAATACAGCTGTAACAAAGTCAGAATCTGGATTTAGAATAGCTGTGGGAGTTAGACCTGGAAGAGCTGTTCTTGCTTATAAAGCTATGGAAATATTAAATTCTAACGAGATTTCACAAGAGCTAATCGACAGAGCTTGTGAAGCTTTAGATGAGATTAAATATAGCTCAAATATGAGGGGTAGTGGTGAATATAGATCAGCTATCTCAAAAGTGCTAGTTAAAAAAGCTATTATGGAGGTTATATAGATGATTTTAAACTTAACTATAAATGGACTTAAAAGAGAGCTACTTATATCTGACGATGAATATTTGCTTGACACTTTAAGAAAAGCTGGATACCTTAGTGTAAAAAGAGGTTGTGATACAGGATCGTGTGGACTTTGTACAGTTCTTGTAGATGACAAGCCAGTGTTATCTTGTAGTACACTTTCAGCAAGAGTTAATAATAAAAAAGTTACAACTATTGAGGGGGTACCTGAAGAAGCTGAAAGATTTGCTCATTTTATGGCAGAAGAGGGAGCAGAGCAGTGCGGATTTTGTGCTCCTGGGTTCACTTTAACTGTCCTTGCTATGATGAAAGAGTATAAAAATCCAACTGATGAAGAGATTATGCACTATCTAAACGGAAACCTTTGCAGATGTAGTGGTTACCTTTCTCAACTTAGAGCTATAAAAAACTTTATGGAGGCTGAAA
>JAUNAY010000113.1:0-1490 GCA_030527385.1 Fusobacterium sp.
ACCCATCTAGCCCATCGTCTACTAAGTATTTATAATCCTCTTCATCAAGTGGCATAACTTCAATAGATACTGATGAAAAATATTTTTTTAGAATATCTATTGCACCTTTTAAATACTCTTTATCAACTAGTCCTTTAGCTTCCCCAGTTAAAAGTAGTATATTTCCTATTCCAGACTTAGCAATCTCTTGTGCTTCGTGTTCTATCTCCTCATATTTCATATGTCTTCTTTTTATATGATTTTTCTTTGAAAATCCACAATATATGCAGTTACTTGTACAATAGTTTGAAACATATATAGGTAGATATAGACTTATTACATTTCCAAAATGTTGTCTTGTAAGTTTTGTAGCTCTTACAGCCATAGCTTCAAGATGATTTTTTGCAATTGGAGAAAGAAGATTTAGATAATCATAGACACTAAGATTGTCTTTTTCTATACTTTTACAAACCTCTTCATCAGTTACTTTGGAAAAATAATCTTCATAATCAAAATCTTTCCATTTTACTAATTCATCATAAAAACTCATTATTTCTCATCTCCTCTAAATAAGAAACCTGTTAAAGGAGAAGAGGCACTAGCATATTTCTTTTCTTCTGCCATTTTTGCTAAATAAGCTTCTCTTCCAGCTTCAACAGCAAGTGAGAAAGCTCTTCCCATTCTTACTGGATCTTGAGCAGTGGCAATAGCTGTATTTACAAGTACTGCATCACAACCCATTTCCATTGCTAAAGCTGCATCTGACGGCTTACCTATTCCAGCATCAACTATGATAGGAACTCTATTTGTTTCAAGCATCATTTCAATAAGAGGTTTTGTGATTATTCCTCTATTTGAACCGATTGGAGATCCTAAAGGCATTACTGCTGCTGCCCCTGCATCTTCTAATCTTTTAGCAGTAATAAGATCAGGCATTACATATGGTAAAACTATAAATCCTTCATCTGCTAATATTTTAGTAGCTTTTATAGTTTCAGCATTATCTGGCATAAGATATTTTGAGTCATTTATTATCTCTATTTTTATAAAATCTCCACACCCAGCTTCTCTAGCAATTCTAGCTATTTTAACTGCTTCTTCTGCTGTTCTTGCCCCAGAAGTATTAGGTAAAAGTGTAATATGTTTTGGTATGTAGTTTAATATATTTTCTTTTGGATTTTGGAAGTTAATTCTTCTTAAAGCCATTGTTATAATTTGTGAACCACTAGCTTCTAACATAGGAGCTACTAAATTTTTATCTGAAAATTTTCCTGTTCCTGTTAGAAGTCTACTTTGAAATTCGTGTCCCTTTAATATAAATTTTTCCATTATCTTTTCCTCCAATTTTATTTACATCTTCCTATTTTAAAGAGTTTATTTCTAACATCAAGTCACTTCCATATTAGCGTAATAAGCGTAATATTCGTTAATCAATTACAGTTTACTTGATGTTTAAAATATAAATTATCCTCCAGACACAAATGATAAAACTTCAACTTCTGCATTTTCTT
>JAUNAY010000113.1:1500-4591 GCA_030527385.1 Fusobacterium sp.
CATATTAGCGAATAAAGAATCCCTAAAGTTCATTTCACTGAAACTGCGAAACTCTCTCGCTTTGCTCGTTCAAACAGTCGCAGTTTCTTAGTTCCACTCACTAAGGGCTTCTAATATTCGTTAATCAATTACAGTTTACTTGATGTTAGGAAATACAATATATAACTATTATTTGTTTTAGCCTCCAGACACAAATGATAAAACTTCAACTTCTGCATTTTCTTTTATTATAAAGTCTGCCCAAGTATCTTTTTTTACAATTTCATCATTAACTAATACAACTGCACCTTTTAAATCAATATTCCATTGCTCCTCAAGAGAAGTTAAAAGATCTTTTATAGAGCATTCATTTTCAAGAGAGTGTTTTTTACCATTTAAAATAATCTCCATAGAATAACTCCTTTCTTAATATTTATTATCAAATTCAACAAAATTAAATATAATAAAATGTAATAATTACTAATCTAATATATCGTTACATCTTTTCATTGGGCAAAGATCTCCACACATAGTACAAACCTCTTCTTCGTGAATAGGTGCAGATGATGCTCTATAAGCTCTAGCTTTTTCTTCATCAAGACACTCTTCAAACATTCCAGCCCAATTCAATGCCCCTCTATGTTTACTCATTCTGTTGTCCCAATCAATAGCACCTTTTAGTCCTTTTGCTATGTCAGCAGCGTGTCCTGCAATTCTTGATGCCATTATTCCCTCTTTCATATCTTCTAAAGTTGGAAGTCTCAAGTGTTCTGCTGGTGTTACATAACATAGGAAATCTGCTCCAGCTGATGCAGCAATAGCTCCTCCAATAGCTGCTGTGATATGATCATATCCAGGAGCTACGTCAGTAACTAATGGTCCTAACACATAAAATGGTGCATTGTGACAAAGTTTTTTCTCTAATTGCATATTTGCTACTATTTCATTCATTGGTACGTGTCCAGGTCCTTCAATCATAACTTGAACATCTTTTTCCCAAGCTCTTTTTGTAAGTTCTCCTAAGATTAGAAGTTCTTGAATTTGTGGTGCGTCTGTTGCATCGTGTAAACTTCCTGGTCTTAGTCCATCTCCTAAACTTAGAGTAACATCATATTTTCTACAAATATCAAGCAGTCTGTCATAATGCTCAAAGAATGGGTTTTCTTTATCGTTTAATATCATCCATTGGAAAAGAATAGATCCCCCTCTACTTACTATTTTTGTAAGTCTTTTGTTATTTCTTAATCTATCTACACAAGTTCTATTTAACCCAGCGTGAATAGTAAGGAAATCTATTCCATCAATACAATGTTCCTCTACAACTCTAAATAAGTCTTCAACACTCATATCTTTAATATTTTTTCCAAGTTTTGCAACAGCATCATACATTGGAACAGTTCCAAGCATAACAGTTGATTTTTCAACTAACTCTTTTCTAAACTTTTTAGTATCTCCAAAAGTACTTAAATCCATTATTGCATCTGCTCCATACTCAATAGCTTTTGCAACCTTTACCATCTCTCCACAGTAGTCACAACAATCTTCAGATACTCCTAAGTTTACATTAACTTTAGTTTTTGTTCCCTCTCCAACTGCTCTTGGATATAGATTTTTATGATTTATATTTGCAGGAATTACAATTCTTCCTTGTGCAATTTTTTCCATAAGCTCTTCTTTGCTCATATTTTCATCTTTTGCTACTATCTCCATCTCTTTTGTAAAGATTCCTTTTTTAGCAGCTTCCATTTGTGTTGAATACATATTTTCCCTCCTAAGTTATAATAAAAAAAGCCTTATACCATATAGGTACAAGGCTTTTTACTTTCATATTTTAAGTAAATGTTTCTTGCTTCCCTACGCTGGTACTATCCAGATCAGGTTCTAAGGGTCAAGTTATACTTTCTCAGCCTTTTGGCTCCCCTAGCAATCATCGAATATTAAGTTTCTCTTTTGAGTGCATTATATATCTTAAAAAATTTTTTGTCAAATATTTTTTTCTTAAATTAAGTTATAAGAACATTCTTAACTTATAAATTGCTTCTGATTGAATCTGTCTAACTCTTTCTTTAGTCAGTTGCATTTTTTCTCCTAACTCCTCTAAAGTCATCTTATCTTTATCCATAAGCCCATATCTAAAAATTAAAATCTCTTTTTCTCTTGGAGAAAGTTTTTCTAATTTTTTTATCAGTTGAATACTAGCATTTTTTTTAATAACCTCATCTTCTATTGTATCATTTGATAATATATCACTACAATATTCAGCAATACCTCCATATATCTCATTACTTACAGCCATTCCATTTTCAATTATATCTAAATATCTTTCAACCTCTCTCTTTTTCATTTCAAGCTCTTTGCATATCTCCTCAACAGTAGGAAAACTATTATATTTAGATTTATATTTTTGTGTAAATTTTCTCACTTTAGAAATGCCATCAGTTACATATGCTGGGAGTCTTATCAATCTTCTGCTTGAACTTATATATTTTAGTATGCTTTGTTTTATCCAAAATGTAGCATATGTTGTAAAACGAAGATTTTTATCTGGATCAAACTTTTCAACAGCTTGAATAAGTCCCATATTTCCCTCTTGTATAATATCTAAAATTGGTATACCAAGATTACTATATTTTTTAGCTATTTTTACAACTAATTTTAAATTTGAGGTAACTAGTCTTTCTTGTGCCTCTTTATCCCCCGACTTAGCTTTTAAAGCAACGGTTTTCTCTTCATCTGAAGTTAAAAGAGGATACAATCCTATATCATTCATATAAATTGAAATTTCAGACATTTTCCCACCCCTACAAATTAAATTTATAAATTCTATCCCAGCTTATAGTATTTTATACTGTAAATAGAATAAATATCCTTTATTTTTATATATTTTTTAACTATTTTTTACATTAAAATTTAAAAAATTTTTTTGCTATGGAAACTCCTGTTAAAAAGTGTTAAAATATACAGGAAAGAATAATATAGATGGTGGTGCTATGGAAATTTTAAAAGATAAGATACCGATGACAATAGATATTATAAATATACTTCATACTTTACAATCTTATGGAAAAGGGTATATTGTTGGTGGATATGTAAGAGATAATCTTTTGGGATT
>JAUNAY010000114.1 GCA_030527385.1 Fusobacterium sp.
ATAAAGGTCAAACTCTCCATTTAAAAATTGTTTATCTGCAATAGTATATGGAGCTGTATTTTCTACAAATTTATCCTTTCCATAAATTAGAATATTTCCTTTTAAAGTTACATTTTCATTAAATATACTCAATAGTTCTTGTAATTTTAAAAGGTTTTTGTCTGTTTTAAATGGTACCATTGCACTTTCATTTTCAAAGTCTAAAATTACTTCTCCATCAATATCTTGTAATATCTCTTGAGGAGTAATTCCAAACATTCCTTGCCACATCATAGTTATAGCTTCTTTATTTCCAAAGACATATTTATTAAAAATTAAATTTTCTAAACTTGTAAAGTTTTCCATAGATATATACAATCTGTTTTTATCTGCATATTTTAAAATTTTTCTCTCCTTAGGTTGAAGTTCAAATCCTGCAAATATTTCTGGCACTCCATAGACTTTTACATCTACTTTTCCCTCTTTTTTGTTTATATCCCAAGTTGCTGATATAGCCTCAACTCCAGTTGCTGGATATTTAGAGTTATTATATACTAAAACACCAAATTCACTATTCTTATTTTTATCTAAGATCTCTTCTATTTTAGCATTATATGAACTTTTTTTCTCTATAAATTTTTTAAGAAATATTTTATTTTCTGAAAAAATTATTTGTCCTCTATGAAAAACAGCATAAATATCTTTTATTTCTTCTTTTTTTATTAACTCAAGATCTTTTAACTCTTTTTTATATTCATCTTTTAATTTATAAAACTCTCCATCTTTGTCAAAATATTTTGTACTTTCTTTTATAGCAAACGGATACCAAAGCCCTGTGTCAACTATTCCAGCCACATTCATATCTCCCATAATCAAGTTTCCATCTGCCACTACATATAACTGCGAAATATATCTATTTAACTCTTCAGCTTTTTCAACATCAAAGTTATATCCTAAGTCTTTTGCAATCTCTGCTTGTTCAGCATACTTTTCTGGCGATATTTTCTTTTGAAGAGCATATATCATAATAGTATCATCAGAAATAAAGTCTCTTGGAGATAGTTTATATACATAATTAAACCCTAATATCCCACCTGCTATTATTATTAATAGTACAAACAATCCGTAAAGCTTCTTCATAGCTTCTCACGTCTCCTTTAATTTTCTTTAATTATTTTTCTCTTCAGCTATTCTTTTAAGTTCTCTCATAGTCAAATCTAAATTTTCATTTTTAAATATAGGATTTGCAATTCTTGTCGCTCTTAATCTTCTTTCTGTTAATTCACAACTTAAACTATCCTCTTTCATAAATTTAGCTTCTTCTATTACTTCTCCATCTGGAGCTACTAACATAGAGTTTCCAAAAAATGTAACTCCATCTTCAACTCCAACTCTATTTGCCATTACAGTATATACCCCATTTAGATATGAGTTTGTTTTTAATAACTCTCTCCATTCTGAAGAGATACTGTGTTTTGTTATTCCTAAAGTTGTTGGAACAGCAGCTGATACAAATATATATTTTGCTCTATCTTGAGATAATATAAGCTGTACAGATTGGTGTTTTATATCCTCACCTTGTAACATTGCAACTCTTCCAAATTTTGTATCAAAAGCTCTTATCTTATCTCCATTTTTAAAATATCTTCCCTCATAGAACATTCCATAATCTGCTAAATATACTTTTCTATGTTTTGCAATAACCTTTCCATCTTCCAAATAGAATAAAGTATTATATGGGTAATCTTCCTCTCCCATCTCAACTGCTCCAAATATTATGCTTATCTCTTGGCTCTTTTCCAATAAAATAGCTGGCACTTCTCTTATTGCACTTTCAAAAACTAACTCTTCTAAAACATAACCATTTAAACATAGTTCAGGAAAAACTATTAGATCATCTCCATTAGATATAGCCTTATCTATTCCCTCTAACATTCTTAATAAATTTTTTTCTGTATCACCTAACACAGCTTTCATCTGCTCAATATGAACTCTCATTTTTTCCTCCTAAATTATAAGAATCTTAAGTCCTCTTGTGTAGTTATTTTTATATTATCATAATCCCCAATCAGTATTTTAACTTTTAAATTTAATCTTTCAACTAAAGAGGAATCATCTGTTCCCAAAAAGCCATCTTTTTCAGCTTGTTCATAAGCTTTTTTCAATATATCCCCTTTAAAAGTTTGTGGAGTATGTACAGCTATTAGTCCTGATCTATTTGGAGTAGCTAATATCTCCCCATCTATTCCTACAACTTTTATTGTATCCTTGACAGGAACTCCAACCACTACACCAGCCAAATCTGTTTCTTTATCTAATAATTCACAGCTTTTTTCAATATATTTAGCTTTTAAAAATGGTCTTACTCCATCTTGTACCAATATAATATCACTATTTTTGTCTTTTCTCAAAGCATTATAAATAGAATTTTGTCTCTCTTTTCCTCCAGCTACAACATCTTTTACCTTTGTAATATTATATTTTTTACAAATATCCTCTACAAGTTTTATATTTTCCTCATTAGTAACCAATATAATCTCATCTATTATATTTGAATTTTGTGCTACTTCCAAAGGCGTTACAAAAAGAGGTTTATTATTATATTCCAAAAATTGTTTTGGATATGATAACCCCATTCTTTTTCCTACACCAGCTGCTGCTAAAATAAGAGTTACTTTTTTATCTATTTTAGAGTTACTACTGTACATCCAAGTCCTCCCTCTCCGTGTCCTCCTATTCTATACTCTTTTACATATGGACATTTTTTCAAATAGTTTAAAACTCCCTCTCTTAAAGCTCCTGTACCTTTTCCGTGAATTATATAAACCTCTGTATATGAATTCATCACAGCTCTATCTAAATAATTTTCAAGTTCAAATATTCCCTCATCAACCATTTTTCCTCTTAGATCAATTTCATTTCTTACAGAAGTTGTCTTTTTATGCACAAATGTGTTGTACTCTTTTTGTTTTTTCTCTTGAACAACCTTTACATCGTCCATAGATACTTCCATTTTTAAAATTCCAGCTTGTACCTGTACTGTTTCTTTAGCTTTATTAATCTTAATTACATTAGCAAATTGATTTAGACTATTTACAAATAATCTATCTCCAACCTTATAATCTATCTTTCTAGCTACTTTAGGTTTAACCTCTACATTTTTACTCTTATCCTCTTGAAGAGCTGATCTAAGCATATTTAGGCTCTTTTGAACATTCTTAATATCCTCTTTTTTATTCTCTTCCTTTTGAATCTTTTCTACAAGTGCAGCAGCCTTAGATTGCATCTCTCTCATCATAATATCAGCTTTTTCATAAGCTTGTTTTAATATCTCATTTTTCTCTTTTTCTATAACCCTTAATTTTTCTTCAAAAGCATCTTTATCTCTTTGTGCTGATTGTTTTAAAAATTCAACTTGTTTTTTCATCTCATCAAGCTCATCAGCTTTGTCTTTGATGTTGCTTATCATCTTTTCTATTTTTTTATTATCATCACTAATATAGCTTTTAGCTTTATTTATAACCTCTTCTGAAACTCCAAGTCTTCTAGCAATTGTTAAAGCATTACTTTCTCCTGGTATTCCTATCATAAGTCTATATGTAGGAGATAAAGTCTCTACATTAAACTCCATAGAAGCTGTCTCTATTCCTTCCTCATTATATCCGTGAGCTTTTACTTCACTATAATGTGTTGTGATTATAGATTTACATTTTCTATCCTTTAGATAATCTATTACAGCCATCGCAAAAGCTGATCCCTCTGCTGGGTCTGTTCCTGATCCTAATTCATCTAGCAATACTAACGAAGCTTTTGTCACATTTTCAAGAATCTCTTGAACATTTTTTAAGTGAGCAGAGAATGAAGAAAGTGATTGTTCGATACTTTGTTCATCTCCGATATCAGCAAAAACTCCTGTAAAAAATCCTATACTTGAGTGTTCGTGAGCAGGAATTGGAATTCCAGTTAGTGCCATTAAAGTTAACAGTCCAGCTGTTTTTAATGCTACTGTTTTACCTCCAGTATTTGGTCCTGTAATTAAAAGGGTATTGTAATCTTTTCCTATTTCAAATGTCAAAGGCACTACTCTATCTGCTGGTATAAATGGGTGTCTAGCTTCTACTAAACTAAGAACCTCTCTATTATTGATATTTGGAACTACACATTTTTTTTCAATTCCATATACTGATCTTGCATTTAGAATATCAAGAGTTATTATTGCTTCTCCTATTTTATCAATATCCTCTTTACTATTTCTAATATAATCAGTTATTCTTAAAAGAATCTTTCTAATTTCCTCTTTTTCTTTTATCTCTAACTCTCTCATTTTATTATTTAAAGCCACTATTGATAATGGTTCAATAAATACTGTTTGTCCACTTGAAGATCTGTCGTGTTCTATTCCTTTAATTTGTCCTTTAAAATCTGCTTTTACTGGAACAACACTTCTTCCATCTCTTTCAGTTATAATTTTTTCTTGAAATACTTTAGAAAATTGTGGCTTTAAATAATAAAATGAGAGAGTTAGAGATAAAAGAAAAAGAAGAGATTAGAAAGATTCTTTTAAGAATAACTGATTATAT
>JAUNAY010000115.1 GCA_030527385.1 Fusobacterium sp.
AAATTCTCAGCTGATACTAATCTGTTTTTACAATTAGGATTTTGACACATAACTCTTGCCTCATAGAATATATTGTCCTTTGCTACTGTTGCCACTTTGCTCATGTCTTCACCCTCTTTTTTAGAAATTTCTAGTTTTAACTGTTCAATAACTAGATTTTTTCTATTTATCTCATTCAGAAATTGAGATATTATTTTTATATAGTATTACTTGTATTTTAAATGCTATTAATACTAGTTTTTTACTTCAAAAAAAATTTCTTCTATACTCTTATTAAAAAATAAAGCTATTTTTCTTGCAGTAGATAAACTTGGATTAGCTTTTCCTTGTTCTATAAAACTATATCCTTGTTGTGTAATACCAAGTACTTTAGCCAATTCTTTTTGAGAAATATTAGCTTCCTCTCTAATTCTTTTTAGATTAGACATTAATATACCTCCTTTCTCTTTTACAAGAGTTACTAGTTTTGTTTGTAATTTTATATTACTACTAGTAACTCTTGTTGTCAATCTTTATTTTTATTTTTTACAAAAGTTACTTGTATCATATTGATTTTAACTAGTATTATTTGTATTATCTAATTAAAAGGAGTTGTTAAAATGGCTAATTTACAAAATAGATTAAAAAATTTAAGAAAAGAATTTAATTATACACAAAAAGATATGGGTAGTCTTTTAGGTATAACTACTAGTGCCTATGGTTTTTACGAACAAGGTAGAACTGAGCCTACATTAGATATACTTGAAAAATTATCTAATATATTTTCTGTTAGTATAGATTATATTCTTGGTAATGATGATGTACGATTAAAAAATGAGATAAAAATAGATAATGTTGTTAAGCTTCCAGTTTTAGGATCAGTAAGAGCTGGAACTGGTGGATGGGCAATTGAAGAGGTAATTGGTCATGAATATGCTTTCAATCTTCATGATGATACTTCTGATTATTATTACTTAAAGGTAAAAGGGGATAGTATGGAGCCACGTATCTCAGAAGGAGATTTAGCACTTGTAAGAAAGCAATCTGATGTTGAATCTGGAGATTTAGCAATCGTTTTAATAAATGGAGATGAGGGCGTTATTAAAAAGGTTGTTAAAAAGGATGGTAGGTTAGAATTACATTCTTTCAATGCGTATTATCCAGTTAGAGTATTTTCTGGGCAAGCTCTTCAAGATGTTAGTATTATTGGTAAGGTGATTAATACCACTCGGCATTGGTAAAATAAAATGAGTGTTCATTTTACGGAGTAATTGACTTGATATAATAAATAGTTTTAGAATTAAGAAGAGCGATAATTTTATTATCGCTCTTTAATCTTATATAATTTTCGACCACATCTGGGCGAAAAAAATAGCCACTGTTCAAATAGTGACTATTTCTCTTTTTTCTTTATTTTTTTTACTGTTTTAAACCATAAAAATACTATTGATAAAAATATTGATATACCTAATCCAATTGTCCACATATAGGTCATATGTAAATTTATATTTGGAACTCCTTTAGAATTAGATATTATTTCTGTTACTTGATTTACGAATAACCCTAATAAGAAACCAATAAAAATAGTTTCCATAACAAGAGTTTTTATATGTTTTTTGTTTTCTTCAGCTGTTTTAAGTTTTTCTTCTTCTTCCCATTCTTTTCTTATATCAGGAAGATCCATTTCTAACAATTTAGGATATAGTTCATTCTTTATTTCTCCATCTATTTGTTCTCTTATTCCCTCTCTAGTGATTTTTCGTTCATCTTCATCAGTTATACCAGAAAGGTCTAAGAGTGTAGTTATAGCTAAATCAATACTTCCTTTATAATTTTGTTTTTTTTCACTCAAAATTATTACTCTCCTTTATAAACCAAAAATCTCACCTAAATAGTTCTGTATTTTTGTTTCATTGTATACTTTAGAGCCTACAAATTCATCTTCATTATGATATTTAGCATCCTTTTTATTTTTATAAAGCATATCTTCTCTTATTTCTCCATCTACCTTCTCAAATACAATCTGACCTATTTTTAAATCATTTTTTAATATAACAACATTTGGAGTACAGTTTCTTATACCTATTTGAAGGTTTCCAGAGTAAGACGGATTTATATGCTGACTTGTTATTATTATTCCTAGTTTATTAAATGTTGTTCTTGGTCTTATGTGCCCAGCAATATCATTAGGCATATTTACCTTTTCATTTAATCTCGCTAGTATAAATTCACCTGGTCTCATTTTATATCCGTATTCAATATTTACCTCTTCATATAAATCATCTATATCATTTTTGCTAGCAAGAGATATTGTTTCCATTTCATTTTTAAATCTTCTTATTTTGTTTCCTATTGTCACATCATAAGATACTGATTGTAAATTATCTTTGTTGAATTTTTCTATCATTGGTTTTTCATAACCAAGGTCTTCATAATTTTCAACTCTTTTTAAAATTTGGTCATACACTAACATTCATAAACACCCTTTCAAATTAACTTTCGTACAGTTCAAATCTGTATTTCTGATTAGTTATATTATCTTCTCTTGTTTCATCAATTTCTTCTCTAAACATATCAAGTGGTCTAACATACATTTTATTATCTCCATAAAGAGCTTGATATACTACAAACTTTTCTCCAGTTTCTGTATGTTCTGCTATATCATGTACATAATAAAAATTGCCTTTGAAATGTCTATATAATCTTTTTGTCTTTATCTCTCTCATGAAACCCCTACTTTCTTTTTTAAAATATATTATTTTACCATATTTTATTTGTTTCGTCTACTCCTTCATTATAATACTCTTCTTTCAATTATACAATTATATAAAATATTTTCTCCCACATCTGGGCGAAAATATTCGTTAGTTTTTTCTTATTTATTTTTTGCTGAACAAATGTTTTAATAGAGTTAATAAAATTGAATGGAGGAAAAAATAAATGAATAAAATTATAAAAATCAAAATACTATCTTTTAAACTATCAATTGCTGGAGTTATAAATCAATATCTTTTCAAGCTATATAAAGCCTCTAATATAGCATTTATCAAGAGATTACATATAAAATCATGTAAATATATTATCTCATTACTTCCAGCAATAGAATCATTATAAGGTGGTGATAATATGGGCTCAGTAAGAAAAAAAGGAACTAACTGGTATTATTACTTTGAAGTTGGAACAGTAAACGGAAAAAGAAAAAGAATTGAAAGAGCTGGAGGGAAAACTAAAAAAGAGGCATTAAAAGCACTTGCCCTTGCTGAGGCGGAATACTTTGAATCTGGAAATATAAAAGTTGATTCATCTGAATCTCTAGCTGATTATCTGAATTATTGGATTGAGGAAATAGTAAAGCCTCAGCTTTCATATAATACATATATAACATACTCTTATGTCCTTGATAATCATTTAATACCTGAGCTTGGCTCATACAAGCTCAAAGAGTTAAATCCTATGCTATTACAAAAATTTATAAATAAAAAATATAATAGTGGATACTCTTACAATACATTAAAAGGTATTAAAAGAGTTCTGGGTTCTGCTCTAAAATATGCGGTATACCCAGCACAAAAGTTAAGAGAAAATCCTGCAGCATATATCCAAATGCCAAAGGAAAAAATATGTGAAAAAAGAAGTAAAATAATCTCTGAAGAAAACTACAAAAGGATACTTGCTTATATAGAAAAAGAACCATCTCTTGCTAATATGATTCAAATCGGATGGCATACTGGTATGAGATGTTCTGAGATATGTGGATTAAGTTGGGATAATGTGGATTTTGATAATCAAGTTATTCATGTTAAGAACAACTTGATTAAGAAGGGAGAGAATATTGAACTATGTTCTCTTAAAACAACCTCTTCTTATCGTGATATTTACTTTGGAAAAGAGCTTGAGTCTTTATTAAGAAAACAGAGAAAGCTTGAAAATATAAAAAGGCTTGAATATGGTGAGCATTGGAAAAATGATTTCAACCTTGTATGCACTCGTGAAAATGGTAAAGCATATTATGCCAACCTTGTCACTAAGCGTTGCTCTAATATATCAAAGGCTCTGGGTATTGACTTCACATTCCATATGCTACGTCATACAAATGGAACACGTATGCTTGAAGCTGGAGTACAAGAAAAGGTAATACAAGAACGTTTAGGTCATGCAAGTATTAATACAACAATGAATGTATATGTTAAGAGTACAGAGGAACTGAACAGAGATGCTGCTGAAAAACTTGAAGCTCTATCATCAGCAATTTAACAAAAAATAAAAGTTCCGCCATTTATCCTGAGCGGGTGGAAGAATGGCGGAACTCTTTTGATTTTCGAATATAAATTTTAATTTTTCCGTTTAAATTTCAACATTTGAGCGGGGTGTTGAAATCTCTGTCATATTATTTGAAGTATAATACTCCTGATTCGAATATTTTCTGATCTTTATTTCCTTCT
>JAUNAY010000116.1 GCA_030527385.1 Fusobacterium sp.
AATTTTACTTATATAGTTTTTTAATTTTTCATATATTTTAAATTTTTTTCAATTATGGTATAATTAAAGATGTAGTTTATTTTTGATAATTAAAACTAATATATAAAAAACTGGATTTACTGGAGGTAAAAAAGATTGAAAAAAGACATTAAAATTGAGAACATCAATAAGAGCTATGATGGAGTACAAGTTTTAAAAAATATCAATTTAACTATACAAGATGGAGAGTTTTTTTCTATCTTGGGACCTTCTGGTTGTGGTAAAACCACCCTTTTAAGAATGATAGCTGGATTTATCGAACCTGACAGTGGTGCAATCTATTTAGGAGATGAAGATTTAACTTCTCTTCCACCAAATAAAAGAAATGTAAATACTATATTTCAAAAATATGCCTTATTCCCTCATTTAACTGTTTATGAAAATGTTGCTTTCCCTTTGAGATTAAAAAAAATAGATGAAGCAACAATAGATGCCGAGGTTAAGAAATTTATAAAAATGGTTGGACTAAGTGAACATATCAATAAAAAACCAAATCAACTTTCTGGAGGACAGCAACAAAGAGTTTCTATTGCTAGAGCCTTGATAAATAAACCTGGAGTTCTTCTACTTGATGAACCTTTATCTGCATTAGATGCAAAGCTTAGACAAAACCTTTTAATAGAATTAGACAATATACACGAAGAAGTTGGAATAACATTTATATTTATAACTCACGATCAACAAGAAGCACTTTCTATCTCTGATAGAATAGCTATTATGAATGCTGGAAAAGTATTACAAGTTGGTACTCCTGCTGAAGTGTATGAAGCTCCAGCTGATGCTTTTGTAGCTGATTTCATTGGAGAAAATAACTTTTTTGAAGGGGAAGTAATAGCTATCAAAGATGAAAATTATGCTATCCTTAAAAATGAAAAATTAGGAGAGTTAACTTTTGAAACAGATAAGCCAGTTAAGATTGGAGATTTTGTACAAGTTTCAATTAGACCAGAAAAAATAAAACTTTCTAAAACTTTACCTAAAAAGCCTCACGAAAATTATAATATTTTGAAAGTTTATGTTGATGAGGTTATATATTCTGGATTTCAAAGTAAATATTTTGTTTGGTTAAATGGAGATAAAAATATTCCTTTTAAAGTTTTCAAACAACACGCTGTTTATTTTGATGATAATGATGAGGGAGCTATTTGGTGGGACGAAGATGCTTATATATCTTGGGACGCTGATGATAGCTTTGTAGTAGAGGTGAAAGGAATTGAAAAAAAATAGAATTGGAACTTTATATACACTACCAATAACTCTTTGGTTACTTTTATTTTTTCTTATCCCTATGCTGATTGTAATGGGATATGCTTTCTTAAAAAAAGGAACATATGGTGGAGTTGAAATGGTTTTTTCCTTAGCTAGTTTTTTAATTTTCACTGATAAGATTTTTATTGCTATTTTGATAAAAACTATATATATATCTATTTTAGTTACTATATTTACTGTATTTTTATCAGTTCCAACAGCTTATTATATCGCTCGTTCAAAATATAAAAAAGAGCTTTTATTTCTTGTAATAGTTCCGTTTTGGACAAATTTTTTGATCAGAATTTATGCTTGGATAGCAGTTTTAGGAAACAATGGTTTTTTAAACTCTATTCTTTTAAAATTTGGATTAATTGATGAACCTTTACAATTTTTATATAATACAAGTGCTGTTGTTCTTATTTCAGTATATACTAGCTTGCCTTTTGCTATTTTACCTCTATACGCAGTTATAGAAAAATTTGATTTTTCTCTTATTGAAGCTGCTAGAGATTTGGGAGCTACTAATGGAGAAGCATTTTTTAAAATTTTTATTCCTAATATAAAACCTGGAATAATAACTGCTATACTATTTACATTTATTCCTAACTTAGGATCTTATGCTGTTCCTAAGTTGGTAGGTGGAACTCAAGCTACAATGCTTGGTAATATTATTGCTCAACATTTAACTGTTACTAGAAACTGGCCTCTTGCTTCAACAATTTCAGGAGCTTTAATATTAGTTACTTCTATTGCAATTGTTATCTTTATGAAAATTAGTAATAGAAAGAGCAAATTTGCTGATGAAAAAGGAGCTGATGAAAATGAATAAAAGAAGAACTTCATTATTTTTCTTTTTACTTTCTATGTTTTTCTTCTATATTCCATTACTAATTTTAATAATTTACTCTTTTAACGATGGTAAATCAATGGTTTGGAAAGAGTTTTCATTTAGATGGTATAAAGATTTATTTATGTATTCTGACAATATTTGGAAAGCATTTAGATTTAGTATATTTATTGCTTTACTCTCTGGTGTCATTTCTACACTGATAGGTACTCTTGGAGCTATTGGACTTCAATGGTATGATTTTAAAGGTAAAAAAGCTTTACAAATTCTTACATATGTACCTTTAGTTATCCCTGAAATTATATTAGGAGTTTCATTACTTATACTTTTTGCAACTATAAAATTTGAGCTTGGACTTACAACAATCTTTATTGCTCACACAACTTTTAATATTCCTTTTGTTTTGTTTATTATTTTATCAAGACTTGAGGAGTTTGATTATTCAATAGTTGAAGCAGCTTATGATTTAGGAGCAACAGAGATACAAACTCTTTTGAAAGTTGTAATTCCTGCTATTTTACCAGGAATTATCTCTGGATTTTTAATAGCAGTAACTCTATCTTTTGATGATTTTGTTACAACGTTCTTTGTAGCTGGTCCTGGTTCTTCTACCCTTCCACTACGTATATATTCTATGATTAGACTTGGAGTTTCTCCAGTAGTTAATGCTCTATCAGTATTACTTATTGGTATTTCAATCACTCTAACTCTTTCAACAAAGAGCTTACAAAAGTACTTAATCAAATAATTAACTTGTAATTTCAGTTAAAAGTATAGTATAATTGTGGCAGAACTAAATTGACAACATTCTATATCTAAATGGGAGGATAATTGAACTATGAAGAAAATGATAAAATTTTTATTAGTAGTAACTATTCTTATTACTACTGTTTCTTGTTCTAGTTTAAAGAAAATGATTGGAGCTCAAAATGTTGCAAAATACAATGATATAAGAGCTACACTCGTAACAACTCAAGGAGAGATTAATTTCTACTTATATCCAGAAGCTGCTCCTGTGACAGTTGCTAACTTTATCAACTTAGCTCAAAGAGGATATTACAACAATACAAAAATACATCGTGCTGTAGAAAACTTTGTCGTTCAAGGTGGAGACCCTACTGGTACAGGTACTGGAGGACCTGGATACTTTGTTCCTGATGAAATTACTAACTGGTTAGATTTCTTCCAACAAGGTATGCTTGCAATGGCTAATGCTGGGCCTGGAACTGCTGGTTCTCAATTCTTTATGACTTTATATCCAGCAGAGTTTTTAAATGGACAATATACAATTTTTGGTGAATATATAAGTGATTCTGATTTTGATAAAATTAGAAAAATGGAAATTGGAGATGTTATTAAAGAGATTAAATTTAGCGGAGATATAGATCTTATTCTTTCTTTAAACAAAGAGCAAGTTGATCAATGGAACGCTATTCTTGACAGAGAATATCCAAACTTAAAACAATATCCAGTAAAAGATATATCTGAATATGGAGATGCTGTTTTAAAATATAGAGAAGAACTAGAAAACATCTATACTAGAAATAATAAAGCTACTGAAGAAGAAAAAGAGTATTTTATGCCTAGACTTATCAGAGCTACTGAAAGAAAAATAAAAGAAATGTCTACTGAAGAGTAAAATTAAATATTATGGCTCTTTGGCAAATAGTATTGCTAAAAAATAAATAAATTTTCAAGTAACTCCAGTGATTTTTTTCGCTGGAGTTATTTAATTATTTTTTCAAAGAAATTAGTAGATAAAAAATATTTTAAAATAAAGAATCAAAAAAGGAGATTACAATTTCTTTATGAATAGAAAAAAATTACTAGAAATTTTTTTTAATAAAAAAACTATAATATTATTTACTATAATAATCACTTTATCAATATCATCATACAAAACAAAACAAATTGTTGTATTAACAAAGAATCAAGAAACAACAGAAAGTAACAATCTATATAATGTTATTGATAAAAAATTTAATTTTTTAAGTATGATATTTTATGAAACAAAAAATAACAATATTTTTAAAGAGTATTTTTTAGAAGAAAATAATGAATTTGATAAAAGATACAAAAGAATCGTATTAAATGAATATTTAAGAAAAATAAATATTCCTTACGATTTTGTAAAGTGCTGACGCCTGA
>JAUNAY010000117.1 GCA_030527385.1 Fusobacterium sp.
AAAGAAAAATATGTAAGCTGGGATTGCTATTGTAACAAGTATTCCACCTATCATATTTAAAAATACTTTTCTTAAAAAACCATTTGTTATCTCTGTACGATCAATAAAATTTCCATATTCATCTCTTTGATTTAAATCATATTCATTCATAAAGATACCTCCTAATATTTTATAAATTTATAGACAAGTTTTTGTAAAACTTAAATCAACTACCTTAATTCCATCTACTGCTGCACTCATTATTCCTCCTGCATAACCAGCACCCTCTCCTATTGGGAAAAGTCCTTTTATATTTATAGATTCTCCCTTTATATCTCTAACAATCTTTACAGGAGCAGAGGTTCTTGTTTCTGGTGCAATTAGATTAACTCTATTTGAGATAAAATAACTATTTTTTCCCCAGTTCTCAAAAGCAGATTTCATATTATCAGTTATAAATTTAGGAAAAAGATTATTTATATCATATGGATTCATCTTCATTTCATAACTACTCTCAATATCTGACTTAGTTGTTCTATTGTTCATAAAATCTATAACATTTTGATATACAGCACCGTAGTTGTTTCCAATATCAAAAGTTTTCTTTTCTAAGCTTTCTTGAAACTTCATACCAGAGAATAGTTCATCTCCAAACTCATTCTCTTTTATTCCTACCACTATTGCAGAGTTTGAAAACTTACCATCTCTTTGAGAGTAACTCATTCCATTTACCAATGTTCCACCTGTTTCAGAAGCAGCATTTACAATAACTCCTCCTGGACACATACAGAAAGAAAATACACCTCTATTCTCTTTTTTATTATTATGTGTCACACTATATGTAGCAGCCCCTAAAAGAGGATTTTCTGCAAATTTTCCATATTGCATCTTATCAATATCCTCTCTTAAATGCTCAATTCTAACTCCAACAGCGAATGGCTTATTTTCCATACATATTCCTTTTTTTCTTAGCATTCTATATGTATCTCTTGAAGAATGTCCTATTGCTAAAATTACAGAATCTATTGAATAATATTCTTTTGATTTTTGATCTCTTATTATGTCAATTCCTATAACTTTACTATCTTTTATATGAATATCTTCAAGCTTACTATTAAAGTAGAATTTTCCACCCATACTTTTTATTTTTTCTCTAATATTTTTAACTACAACTTTTAATACATCTGTTCCTATATGTGGCTTATAATCCCACATAATATTTTCTTGAGCCCCACAGGCAACCATCTCTCTAAATACCTTGTCTATATATTCACTTTTTATTCTAGTATTTAGTTTACCGTCTGAATAAGTTCCTGCTCCTCCCTCTCCAAATTGCACATTTGATTCAGGGTTAAGAGATTTTAAATTATGTACATCTGATTTTATAAAATTAGATGTAGTAATATCTCTTTTGTCAACCTCCTCTCCCCTTTCAAAAACAATAGGTATATATCCGTACTCTGCAAGTCTTAGAGCCGAAAAAAGTCCAGCTGGTCCTGCTCCAATAACAGCAACCTCTTTTTTAGGGAAAAGTGGCTCACGTTTTGGTATATCTTTTTCTTTTGCTATATTAACATCTTTTAATTTTGATATATCAATATCATTCTTTAAAACAACCTCTATTGAATATATAAACTTAATATCGTTTTTCTTTCTGCTATCAATAGAACGTTTATTCCAAATAACTCTTTCGATATTTTCTTTTTTTATACCTCTTTTTGTTATCTCTTTCAAAATCTCTTTATCTTGATTTTTCTCTAAAGATATAATTATATTATTTATATTTACTTTCATTATTCACCTCTAGCAAATTATATCATAAAATAGAAGCACTATCAATTTTATATATAAAAAAGTGGATTTTTTAATTAAAAAGTTATATATATAATATATAGCAATACTATTATTTATGATGGAGGAATTATTATGATTAAAAAAATTGTAGTTTTATCTTTATTTTCTTTATTGCTTACTTCTTGTACTGGAATAGATTTAAAAGATTTTTCTCCTATTGCAACAAAAGAAAGCGAAGAGCAAGCAACAAATGACTTTTTCAATACACCATTAGAAACAGAAACAGGAGAAAAAGTAGCTGTTGATCAATTTAAACCAAAAAGTACTAAAGATTATGAAATTCAAATGACAGGAATAGCAGTAGCACCTAAAAATCTTAATGATATAGATTTTGAATTTGGATTTGTTATAAAAAATCCTAACAAAAAAATAAAATATGTAAAAGTACAAAGTGTAGTACCTGGAGATGTATTAACATTTATTGATGGAACTGTAGAAAACAACAACCCTAATCCGAATGTAAAAGTTAATATAAAAGTAAAAGATTCATCAAAAGATAATACTAGATTTTGGCTTGGTACAGTATCTAATATGCCAAATATATTTTTAGAGCCACAACTAGCTAATAAATATCTATTTAAATATACTATAAAAGCTGAGGGAGATGAGGAAGTAGTTATCTATCAACCTTGTTTCTTACCTGTTCTAATATTAAATAGAAAAAAGTAAACTAAAAGGGCAGTTAATTCTGCCCTTTTCTAATTATCTAAATTTAGCTGAAAGATCACGAACTTTTTTACAGATGTCCTCTGCTCCCACAACATCACTAACTAAACAAACTCTCTTTGCTCCCCTGCTTATAATTTCATCTATATTATGCTCTTTAATTCCACCAATAGCAATAAACGGAAGATGAAGATTAGCCACAGCAAACTCTAAATATTCAAGTCCAACAGGTGCAGTATCTTTTGTTGTTGTAGGAAATATAGGTCCAACACCTATATAGTCTACATTCATATCATTATAAGCTCTTAGCCCTTGCTCTTGTGAGTGAGTAGATAGTCCAACTATTTTATCATCTCCTAAAAGTTTTCTAACATCAGCTGGTTTCATATCATCTTGCCCAACGTGAACTCCGTCAGCATCAACAAGCATCGCTATATCTATACTATCATTTACAATAAACAAAACCCCATTTTTTCTGCAAAGCTCTCTGATAGCTTTTGCTTCTTCCACCTTTTGTCCAGAACTTTTAGTTTTGTCTCTATATTGAATTATCTTGATTCCACCCTTAATCATCTCTTCAACACACTCATAATTACTTTTTCCGTGTGCAAAATTATCTCCAGTGATACCATACAGCCCCGTAGGTATATCAATTCTCTTTCTCAAAATATCCACCTCTTTCCAAAACTATTCCTGCCATCATAGCAGATATTACAGCAACCTTATGTGAATATGTCTTATAATCTGCTATATCTTTTTGAAAATCTCCTACTATATATAGGTTTTTTCCCATTTTTTTTACTTGAATATTATCACAATCATAACTAGCTATTCCAGATGCAGAAACAATAATCTTATTAAGTGGGTAAAGCTCCTCTATAATCATAGACTTATATTCATTTTTGTCAAATCCCTCTACGATAATGTCACAATCTTTAAAAAACTCTCTAATATTTGTTTTTTCAAATTTAATTATCTCATATTGAAACTTTCCATCTGGATTGATTTTCTTTAAATTTTCACACAGAGCTTCAGCTTTATATTTTCCAATCTGATCTTTAAAGAAAAATTGTCTATTTAGATTAGATTCTTCTATTTTATCAAAATCACCAAATTTTAACTCTGCAACTCCTGTTCTAACAAGATGTACAGCCACATTTGAGCCGATGCCACCAACTCCTGCAATCCCTATTTTCATACAAGAGTCTCCCAATCTTTATAGAACACTTCAAGTCCTCTACCTTTTATAGCTTTAACTATTGTTTCAACATCTCTATTATCTGTTATATCAAATTGAGCTGTAGATTCATTTTCGTGTGAATATCCTCCAACTTCTACTCTTGATCCTGCCGAAAACTTAGTTATTCCCATAGTTACAAGATGATCTCTCATAAAGGCACTCTCTCTTGTAGAAAGATTTATTCCAGCTTTTGGTTGAAATATTCTATTAGCTAAGATAATTTGAACAAATGTGACATCATCTACTGCATAACTGTCTTTAAAGTTTCCCTCAGCCTCATTAATTCTAGGGAAAGAGATACTAAATTCACTATTTGGGTATTTGTCCATAAGATATTTTAGATGTAGCCCAGTTCTAAAAGCATCATCTCTAATACCTCCAAGCCCTAATAATGCTCCTATTCCAATAGATCTTATTCCTGCCTTTGCTCCCCTTTCTGGAGTATCAAGACGATATTTGAAGTTTCTTTTCTCCCCTGAAAGATGAACTTCAGAATATCTTTTTTCATCATATGTTTCTTGATATACAGTTAACCCATC
>JAUNAY010000118.1 GCA_030527385.1 Fusobacterium sp.
CTTTAACTTTATACTAAAGGAGGTTTTTACTTTTATTTTTTATTTATTTCTGATATATAAATTTTTGAGTTTATTTTTTCTACACTACTAATTATTTTATCTGCATCACTTTTTAATAGAACAATTCTTCTAGCTACTATATTTTTTCCAATATGTAACTCTATACTAGGTTTTGAATTTATTGAATCTATATGTATTGTATCAACTTCATTCCAACTCCATAAGTTATGAAATTGCATTCCAAAAATAATATAAACAATATCTATTCCCTGATCTGAAATTATATGTTTTCTATTAGAAAAAGTTGCAATAATTAATACAATTCCAAAAGGCAAATATAATAAATTATTATTTAATATAGAACTATAAGCAGTATATACGCTAAATATTATAGCTCCCATTTTAACCCATAATTTTCTTTTTGGTATAATTCCATAATATTTCATAGATTTTTTCCTTTTAAATAAAATTTTATTTTTTTATATATTATTAACATTTTCTCCATTTCTTATCTTTGCAAGAGCTTTCATCGCTTTTTCATATGCTTGCTCTGGTGCTTCTGCAGGTCCACGTCCTTTTTTTAATTTACCAAATAAATTTGTTCTTGAACCATCAGCATATATAATATTTCCACCCCAACTTAAAGTTAAAATAGCGTAAATAGGATTTATTATATTCATAAAACAATATGGTAAATATGAAAGAGTTGGTACTCCTAATATTGCAGTATGATATGCTCCACAAGATGACCACGGAACAAGTGGTGACCATAAAGTTCCTCCATCTTCAAGTGTTCTCGAAAGCATATTTCTACCAAGTCCCATTTCATCAAACTTATCTTTATACATTGATGCTGGAATTATTAATCCTAAATATTGATCACACATTGTTGTGATACAAAATATTGATGTTGTCATTGTTACAAGAACTAATTGGAAAGGTGTTCTTACTTTTTTTATTAATCCTCCAAGAAGTGACTCAACAGAACCTATCTTTTGAAGTATTCCACCAAAAGCAACCGCAACTATTACAAGGTTATTAGTCCAAAGCATACTATTCATACCACCTCTATTTACAAGATTTCTAAATAGTTCATTTTGAGATTGAGCTTCATATCCATAATGTAATACTTTTATACAATCTGCTACTCCAATTCCCTGAAAAATCAAAGCAAAAACGCTTCCTATCAATGAAAGTAAGACTACTGACGGAATCGCTGGCATCTTTATTACTGCCACTACTATAATTAATAAAATTGGAACTAAAAGAATTGGGCTCATATATTTATAATGATCTAATATTGCAGATGATAATTCATTTGCTAATGTAGGATCATAAGTTTCAATTTTTGATAAAGAAAAAAATGCATATATAACTATTGCTATAATTAGACTTGGTAAAGTCGTAGTTATCATAGCAGCCACGTGATCAAAAAGCCCAGTTTGTGCAGATCCTGCAGCTAAGTTTGTAGAATCTGAAAGTGGTGAAAATTTATCTCCACAACAAGCTCCTGAAAGAATAGCTCCTGCAATAAGAGCTGGATTTAAACCCATTGTTGTTCCTATTGCCATAAAAGCAATACCAAGAGTTGCTGTTACAGTCCACGCTGATCCAAGTGCAATTCCTACAACTGCACAAAGTGTTGTTACAAATGGAAGAAATACTGCTGGAGTAAGTAATTTTAATCCATAATATACAACTGCAGGAATTGTTCCACAGGCAGTGAATGATCCTATTAAGCACCCTACAAGCAAAATAATAATAATTGCCTCAAGCGATTGATTAACAGCTTCAAGTCCTGATGCAAGCATCTCCTTATATCCATACCCACATAATTTTCCAACAATCATAGCAACCCCACACGAAAGAGTTACAGGGATATGTGGATCAAGCCCCCACCCTAACGCATAATTGGTAATCATAACTGTTAAAAGAAATACAATTGGAATTATAGCCTCCACCTTATTAGGTAATCTAGCCATTTTACCTTTTTCATTCATTGAAATACCCCCCTAAACATAATTTCATATAGTCTATAGTTTAACTATAACACTCTTAGTGTCAAGGAAGTGTCAATGATTTATAATTTTTTATATTTATTTTTGGTATTTATCCATATCTAAAAAAGCATTAAACTCTTTTCCCCAAGAATATTGTGCCATATATTCTCCGTGATATAATTTTCTTCCCTCAATAACATTCTCTGTCCATTTAAAATAATCACATTGAATACATTCTAAATTTGAAAGTCCAATTTTTCCTCTTTCACTATATATTATTTTTTCACAACCTAAGTTATTCAAAACATCTTGTAAATCTTTTTTTAACATTCTATAATAAGAATCGTGTCCCTCTTCTTCCCATAAATTTGCAATTATCTCTTTTGAACTGCATCTAGCTCCTTTTCTATGAACAAGATATGCTAATAACTCTTTGGTTTTCTCAAACTTAAATTTAACAGGATTCCCATCTATAAGAATATCAAAATTTCCAAAACAAGTTATTTGAATTCTCTTTTGTGGTTCCTCCTTTACATCTTCAAAAACAGAATATCTCAAATTTTCAAGTGCGTGACGTACTTGTTCTACATTAGCTGGTTTTAATATATAATCACTAGCATCTAATCTGAAAGCTTCTTTCATATAGTTTGAATAGCCTGTTACAAATATAATATTAACTTTAGGATATATCTTTTTTAATTTTTCAGAAAATTCTATTCCATTTAAAGCTGGCATTTGTATATCTATGAAACATACATTAAATTTCTGTTCTGCAAGCTCTAAAGCTTTTATTGGATTATTTACTGTTATAACTTCTGCTTTTTTGTCAATTTCATATATTAATTCTGCAAGATATTCTGCTGCAAGTATTTCATCGTCCAATACTAAGTATTTCACGTCTTTTTCCACTCTCCAATTTTACAGTTTTTCTTTTCTCAGGAATAATAATCTTAACAGTTGTTCCTATTCCAACAAAACTTGTGATTTCAAGTTCTGCATTAATAATACTTTTTAATCTCTCTCTTACATTGTGTATCCCTAAATGTTTTTTCCCATCATTCAACGCTTTTTCCATTTCAAAACCTATTCCATTGTCTGAAATCGTTATTATATGATCTTTTCCTTTTTTTTCAGTAGATATTTTTAAAATTCCACCCTCTATTTTATTACATATCCCGTGTTTAACTGCATTTTCTACTATTGGTTGTAAAGTGAGAGTTGGCATATTAAAATCATCTGTTTTTATATCATATTCTACTTTCACTCTATCTCCAAATCTTAATTTTTCTATATCAAGATAGATATTTGTATGTTCTAACTCTTTAGAAAAAAGTTGAATATTTTTTTCTCCCATATTATACATATTTTCTCGAAGATATTTTGAAAATTTTATAGTAGTTTCTTCTGCAAGTTTTGGTTTTATTCTACAAAGAGCTGTTATAGTATTTAAAGTATTATATAAAAAATGAGGCTGTATTTGTGAAAGCATCAATGACATTCTCTGTTCTTTTAGTTTTATCTCTTTTTCTTCGTCTAATTGTTGAGAAAGTTGAACGTGTAATGCTAAATAATAAAATAAAAAAACAATACCATAAGTTTCATTTAATATTCCTGCTTTTATTTCTAATAAATCCATAATAGTTGCTGTTATCATCCAAGCTATACAAAAAAAAGCTTGAAGCCGATTTAATTCTGTATTTTTATAAAATTTAAAATCTAGTACAAGAAGAAATATAATCCAATATATAGAATTAGTTATAATAAAAGCATAATCATAAATTCCTATATAACTTAAAAAATTAAAAATAAAAAATTTACTTTGGAAGAAATTACTACAATAAAAAATAAAGTTTAATATTATTGGAATATAAATTAATTTATTTTTAGGTTTTATTATTGATATAATTATAACCATAGTTATAGGTTTTAAAGAGTAATATGCCATCTGTACCAAGGAGAAAGTTAAGTCTTTTACAATCTGTCCTTTATAATTTCTTATATAAAATTCTATTATTGACAATATTAAAAGCAAACTCATATTTATAACTATTTTTCTTTTCACATATATATCTACTACTGATTTCATAGAAGCAATAAAATATACTCCCACTACCATTGCAATAAGTGTATAGTTTTCAATAAGATAATTTTGTAAATATGTTTCTTTCACACAATTCACCTCTTATTTTAATAGTATTTTTTCTTTAATACTACCAATTAAATACTATTTTCTATATATTTT
>JAUNAY010000002.1 GCA_030527385.1 Fusobacterium sp.
AATCTTATTATCTAGTGGCGCACCTAAGAGGAATCGAACCCCTAACCTTCTGATCCGTAGTCAGACGCTCTATCCAATTGAGCTATAGGTGCAAATATTTATATAAAAAAAAGGTAGTCACCTACCTATTATTTACAAATGGCGGTGAAGGAGAGATTTGAACTCTCGGTACCGTTTATAGGTACTCTCCCTTAGCAGGGGAGTGCATTAGGCCACTCTGCCACTTCACCATCATATCTGGCGGAAGATCAGAGATTCGAACTCTGAAGTCTTGCGACGCCGGTTTTCAAGACCGGTTCCTTACCAATTAGGATAACCTTCCACGCATTAGATATAATATCATACCTCTTCTTTTTTGTCAATAGCTATCTTTCAATTTTTCTAATTTAGAATATATTTATTCAAATTTTAATTAAAATATTGTTAAGTTTAGCTCATTTGAAAGATCTTCTAAAAGAGCCACCCCTGCTATTGAATTTCCTTTTTTATCCAAAGCTGGACCATATACACCTATTCCCATTTTTCCAGGTACTACCGAAAGAATTCCTCCTCCTACTCCACTTTTTGACGGTATTCCAGCTCTTACTGCAAACTCTCCCGAACTATCATACATTCCACAAGTTACCATCAATGTTTTTACAATAGTAGCTATTCTTGGGGTTATAACAACATCGCCAGTACTTAATTTTCCATTATTAGCTAAAAATAGTCCTATTCTTGCTAATGTCTTAGCTGTTACTTCTATTGAACATTGTTTAAAATATATATTTAAAGCATCTTCTACATTTCCCTCTATTATTCCTTCACCTTTCAAAAAATATCCCATAGCTCTGTTTCTATTTCCAGTTTCTGACTCTCCACAATAAATTTTATAATTTACATCAAGAGTTTCATCTTCAGATATTTTTCTAAAAAACTCTAATACTCTTTGAAATTTATCCCTTGCATCTTTCCCTTTTATCATTGATGAAATAGCTATCGCTCCTGCATTTATAAGTGGATTGTACGGTTTTCTTTCTCCTGAAGTTTCTAATTTTGTTATAGAATTGAAAGGATCTCCAGTAGGCTCCATTCCAACCTTAGAAAAAACATACTCCTCTCCATTATCAAGAATTGCTAACATAAGAGTTACTATCTTAGATATACTTTGAATTGTAAATTTTGTCTCACAATCTCCTGAAAAATATTCATTTCCTTCATTGTCCATAATATATATCCCTAAAGCTTCTTTTTTAGCCTTATCTAACTCTGGTATATAACTTGCAACTGTACCTAAATTTGTCTCTGGAATATTTTTTTCTATTAATTTATCAAGTAAAGCTTTCATCTTTTGACTCCTTATTAACTTTTTTCTACACAATAATCATTAACTTATTTTTTTTAAATTGTCAATAGCAATTCTGCTTTTTTCAGATAAAAAGGCAGATATATTATATCTGCCCTAAATTTCTATTCTTTTTTTTAGTTTTTTTACACACTCTTCATCTGTTTTTGAAATATAGTATATTTCATCTATCCCAGCTTCTCTTAAAATTTCTTCTGCTCTACTACAATCTTTCACTTTATCAATTTTAGTAATAACACCTATAACATCTTTTCCTAAAAACATCGATTTAAAATTTGGTGGAAAAAAACTTTCCTCTTCATCAGCTGGTTGAACAAAAATTATTTTTTCAGCTTCTGCTGAAGTTACTAATAAAGCTCTAAAAAAGAACTTATTTTCCATATACTCCCCAGGTGTATCAATTATATCATTTTCATATGAAACTGCTTGCGTCTTTGCATAAATTATATCTTTTTCATTTAATCTTTGTGTCAAAGTTGTCTTTCCACTTCCAATTTTTCCAAGTAACATAACTTTCATAATATCAAGACCTTGTAAATTTAGATACTGAATATTGAAGTGTATTTTCTAAAAAACTTAATACACTTTTTAAAGAGTTTTCCACACTAGAAACATCTCCATTAATAACTAATGTTCCTGTAAATCTGTCTAAAAATCCTATTTCTACATTCCCAGATTTCGTTGCTACATCTCCTGCTATTATAGCTGTTTCTCCAGGAGTTAAAGTTAAAATTCCAATAGCTTTTGTTATTTCACTATTTAATCCAACTTTTTTACAAAGATCTTTATTTGGATGTGCTATTAAATGTGCAAGTGTAACCTGCTTTCCAGGAACATACTCCTGTATTACTCTATTTTTTTCTTCCATAATTGCCACCTACCCCATTATATTTTATACTATTTTAACAAAATAAAAAGTCAATTTATTGTCATTTTTTTATTTTATTAAAAAAAATAGTTGCATTATTTTAAACTTTATGCTATATTGTTTCTTATACAAAAACATATGTTTACTAAATAAAGACACAGGAGTTGAAAATAATGAAAAATTTATATGAAAATTGGATAAAAATAAGCCTTATAAAGAGGATAATATTGGGACTTATAATTGGAATTGTTTTAGTTGTTGTTGCACCTGAAAAAGCAAGTGGAATAACTATATTAGGGGAACTTTTTGTTGGAGCATTAAAATCAATAGCACCTTTATTAGTATTTGTTTTAGTTATTGGAGCTGTTCTTCAACACAAAAAGGGACAAAAATCTAATATGAAACTTATCATCTTTTTATATCTTCTTGGAACTTTCCTTGCAGCTAGTGTAGCTGTTATAGGATCATTCTTATTCCCTGTTGAACTTATATTAAAAGCAGGTGACACTGCAATAGCTCCTCCTGAAAATATATATGGAGTATTAAAATCATTATTTATGAACCTTGTTCAAAATCCTTTAACAGCTCTTTTACAAGGTAACTATATTGGTATTTTATTCTGGAGTTCTTTATTTGGATTCTTTTTAAGAGAAAGTTCAGAGACTACTAAAAAAATAATTTTAGATGTTTCTGATGTTATTTTAAAAACTGTTAAAACTATTATAGAATTTGCACCGTTTGGAATAATGGGATTAATTTTTAACTCTTTACGTACTAGTGGATTTTCAAGTTTAATAGTTTATGGAAAATTAATTCTTCTTCTTTTAGGTTGTATGGGATTTGTAACTTTTGTAATTAATCCTTTAATTGCATATTTCTTTATAAGACAAAATCCTTTTCCTTTAATTATGAGATGTACTAAAGAAAGTGGACTTACTGCATTTTTCACTAGAAGTTCTGCAGCAAATATTCCTGTTAATATGAACCTTTGTGAAAACTTAGGATTAGATAAAGAAGTATATTCTGTTTCTATTCCTTTAGGAGCTACAATCAATATGGGAGGGGCTGCAATTACTATCTCTATATTTGCTCTAAGTGCTGCCCATACTTTAAATATTCAAGTTGATATATTCTCTGCTCTATTACTTAGCCTTTTATCTGCAATTAGTGCTTGTGGAGCATCTGGAGTAGCTGGTGGATCTCTGCTTCTTGTACCTTTAGCTTGTAGTTTATTTGGTATTCCTAATGACATAGCTATGCAAGTAGTTGGAGTTGGATTTATTATTGGTGTTATTCAAGACTCTTGTGAAACTGCTTTAAACTCTTCTACTGATGTATTATTTACTTGTGTTGCTGAATTTGCTAACTGGAGAAAAGAGGGAAGAGATATTATAGTAGAAAGAGCTTAGTTTTTATTCTATAAAAAAACTAGAGAAATTAAATATTTCTCTAGTTTTTTCATTTTTTGTTATCTATTATCTACTTTTTCTGGGTATAAATCGTGATTTGCCATACGATTAAAAGCTACTTCTTCCCATTTAGTTCCTTTTTTCCCATAGTTACAATATGGATCTATCGAAATTCCACCTCTTGGAGTAAATTTTCCCCAAACTTCTATATATTTAGGATCCATTAATTTTATTAAGTCTTTCATTATTATATTCATACAATCTTCGTGGAAATCACCGTGATTTCTAAAACTAAATAGATATAATTTTAATGATTTACTTTCTACCATTTTTATATTTGGTACATATGAAATAACTATATTTGCAAAATCTGGTTGTCCTGTTATTGGGCAAAGGCTTGTAAACTCTGGGCAATTAAATTTTACAAAATAATCATTTTCTGGGTGTTTATTATCAAAAGTTTCTAAAAGTTCTGGAGCATAATCTTGTGGATATTTTACTCCTTGATTTCCTAAAAGTGTTAAGTTATCTAATTCTCTCATCTATTTCTCCTCTCTTATCTTTACTAATGGATCTACCGTTCCATTTAATTCAAAAGCTTTTTCTCTATCTATACAAGTTCCACACTCTCCACAAGGGTACTCTTTCCCCTCATAACAACTCCAAGTCAATTCATATGGAACTTTTAGTTCAAGTCCTTTTTTTACTATATCTTTTTTATGAAGTGTTACAAATGGAGCTTCTACTCTCAATTTCTTTCCACTTCCCTCATATATAGCTAAATTCATAGCATCATTAAAAGCTTTACTACAATCTGGATAAGCACTTCCTGCTGCATCATCACTGTGTGCTCCATACAATATAATATCACAATCTTTTGATAAAGCTATACTTGCTGCAGTAGACAAAAATAATCCATTTCTAAAAGGAACATAGGTAGAAACAGTTTCTCCCTCATTTTTATTTAACTGTTCTGCATAACTGCTATGTGGTATCTCCTCTTTTGAGTGTGATAATAAAGAACAATTGCTATACGAAAAAATCTTTGCTAAGTTTAATTCTATCAATTCAATATTATAATAATTAGCAATATTTCTAGCTGACTCTAGCTCTTTAGTATGTTTTTGCCCATATGAAGCACTTAGAGCCACTACATTTTCTTTGCCATATTTATCTATTGCCATTGCTAAACAAGTAGTGCTATCTATTCCTCCACTCAATAAAACCAAAGCTCTCATATCTTCCTCCTATATTTTTCTTAACAAAAAAAGACAGACTTCAACTAGTCTGTCCTAACTTACAAATTCAAAAAATTGCAATAAAAAAACAGCCCTAGTTTTATTTATAGACAGGATGGTACAAATGAACTGTCTTATTTTATTTTTTTATAATTCTAACATCTACATATATTATATGTCAAGAAAAAAAGAACTCACAAGAGTTCTTTCTTACTTAAATTATAGTGCGTTTTTTGCAGTTTCAGCTAATTTTGCAAATTCAGCTGCATTGTTTAAAGCGATGTCTGCTAAAACTTTTCTATCTAATACGATTCCAGCTTTCTTTAATCCGTTCATTAAAGTTGAATATGTTAATCCATTTAATCTAGCTGCAGTATTGATTCTGATGATCCATAGAGATCTCATTCTTCTCTTAGTTACTTTTCTATCTCTTGTTGAATAAGCTGCTGCTCTCATTGTAGCTTGTTTAGCTTGTTTTATAACGTCACCAGATGCACCTCTGAATCCTTTTGCTGCTCTTAAAACTTTTTTATGTTTTCTTCTTCTAACTATTCCAGTCTTAACTCTCATTTCTTCCTCCTAATTATAATTCACAAAAATTTGAAATTGATTGGTTATTATCTTCCAACTCCATATGGAAGTAATCCTTGCATATGTCTTTTTAAAGTTTCGCTAACAACTAAATCTTTTTTAAGGTTATTTTTTCTTTTTCTATCTTTCTTAGTTAAGATATGGCTTTTTCCTGAGTGTTTAACGATAAATTTCCCTGTTCCTGTAACTTTTATTCTTTTTCTTGCTCCTCTATGAGTCTTCATTTTTGGCATAATAATACCCTCCTCTCAAATATATAAATATTTATTATAACTTATTAACTTTTTTTAGGTGTTAATAGAATGTATTTTTGTTTTTCATTATATTTTTTATCTACTTCAGCTGTTTCAGCAAACTTCTCAGCTATTTCGTCCAATGTATCTACACCAAGTGTAGCGTGCATCTTCTCTCTTCCAAATAGCACTAAAGTAACTTTTACTTTATTTTCTTTTGCTAAGAATTTTTCGATTTGTCCTACTTTTGTTTCTAAATCGTGAGTATCAATTCTTGCAGTTACTTTTACTTCTTTAACTACTACTTGCTTTTGATTTTTCTTAGCCTCTTTAGCCTTTCTTGTTTGCTCATATCTGTATTTTCCAAAATCCATTATTTTACATACAGGTGGTTTTGCAGTTGCAGCTATCTCAACTAAATCTAGGTCTTCTTGTCTTGCTAGTTCTAAAGCTTCATTAGCAGACATAACTCCTAGTTGTTCCCCTGTCGAAGAGATTATTCTAAATTCTCTTCCTTTTATTTTTTCGTTGATTCTAATTTTGTCAGAAATATTCAACACCTCCATCAGTTACACAATAAAAAAACAGGACAATATACGCCCTGTTATTACACAAATTTTAAAAATAGAGGATTAAATCTCGTACTCTATTAAAATTTTACCAACCTTATGAAAGCCATAACCCATAAGGTGAGAAACAGGCGTTTCTACTTTATCCAACTTATTCAATTACCTAAATATTATATCACAATATCCAATAAAGTCAAGGGATTTTTTACTATTGTAGTACTTTTTTTCTTTTTTCTAAATGTTTATTAAAAATAAGATAAAAAGCTGTCGTCGAAGCTATTGCTCCCAAAATATCACTTACTGGTTGAGCATAAAAAGCTGATCTTGCTTCAAACAATGCTGGCAAAAAGAATGTACTACTCATATACAACATTTTTCTAAACATTGATAAAGAAAAAGCTGTCTTTATTCTTCCAATAGCTGTAAATCCATCTACAAAACAATATTGGAAAGATAATGGAACAATCCCCCAAACACTTGCCCTTATTCCCCATTTAGCCACTGTTGCTAAATTTATTTCATCAGTGAATAAAGATATAAACCAAGGTGATATAAATGGTGTTAAAATAAACATTGTACTTGTTAAAACTAAGGCAAATATAACTATATATTTTTCTGCTTTTTTAACTCTTTCTATCTTTCTTGCACCATAGTTATAACTTAATAATGGTTGAGTTCCACCCGAAAGTCCAATAAGTGGTCCTGTTATTAGTAATAGATAACTTTGAATTATAGTAGCTCCTGATACTAACAAATCTCCTTGAGATGTTCCACCATACTTTTGTAACATAGCATTTAAAGCAATCAAAATGATACTATCTGTTGTTAAAATAAAAAATGGAGAAAATCCAAATTTTATTATGTCACGTACAATTTCCATAGAGTATCCCTTAAATGTTATAGGAATTTTTATTTTTCTACTTGTCAAAAATCTAAATGCAAATATAAAAGATGTTATTTGAGCAATTACAGTTGCCCAAGCAGCCCCTGCAACTCCCATATTTAACCAAAAAATAAAAATTGTATCCAATAATATATTAACTAATGCTCCTATTATTACTGTTAGCATACCTACCATTGCAAAACCTTGACAAGTTATAAAAAAGTTCAGCCCTATTGCCATTAAAGCAAAAAAACTTCCAAGTGTATAAATTGTTAAATACGTATTTGCATATGGAAAAGTTATATTACTAGCTCCAAACATCATTATCAATTTATCTTTTAAGATCAAAAATATTATTGTTAAACTTATAGCAATAACTGAAAGAGCCAAAAAACTATTAGCAAGTACAAATCTAGCCTTTTTATACCTCTTCTCCCCCATCTTTATAGACATAATTATTGACCCTCCAAGTCCTACAAGAGTCCCAAAAGATGAAAGGAATGTTACAATAGGTCCACAAACCCCAACCCCTGCCAAAGCAAGTCCACCTATTTCTGGAATATGCCCAATATACATCCTGTCTACTATACTATATAGCAAATTTACTAATTGAGCTAGCATTGTTGGAATTGCTAACTTAAATACTAAACCTAAAACTGAATCTTTTCCCAAATTATTTGATATTTTCATTCTACTATTTAAAAATTCCTCCTTTTCGCAATATATTTTTTCTACCCTAATTCAAGTATAACATATTTCAAAATATTGAGGAATAAAATTCTTAATTATTATTTTCTTGAAAATATATGCTCTTTTACAATATAATAGAGGTATAAATTTTTATGTATGGGGGAAATTTTATGAAGAAATACGAAATAGATATGTGTAATGGACCTCTGTTTAAACAGTTTGTTTTTTTTGCAATACCTCTTATCTTTTCAGAAGCTTTACAACTGCTTTTTAATGCTGCTGATACAGTTGTAGTAGGTAAGTTCGCTGGTGAGTCAGCACTTGCTGCTGTTGGTTCAACAAGTTCTCTTATTAACTTATTACTTAATCTTGTTATTGGTTTATCTATGGGAGCTGGAGTTGTAGTAGCTAAAAACTATGGTTCAAAAGATAAAAAGGCTGTCCAAGAAAGTGTACACACAGCTATTGCCACTGCTATCGCTTCTGGAATTATTATGTTATTTGCTGGACTTTTTTTAACTAAACCTTTATTACGTATGATGAAAACTCCAGAGGATATTATTAATCTTTCTTCTTTATATATGATAATATATTTTTTAGGTATGCCTGCAAATATGCTATATAACTTTGGAGCTTCTGTTTTAAGAGCTGCTGGAGACACAAAGCGTCCTCTTTTTATTCTTACCTTTGCTGGAGTTATTAATGTTCTACTAAATTTGCTTTTAGTTATAGTATTTAATTTGAGCGTAGCTGGAGTAGCTATTGCTACTATTACTGCTGAAACAATTTCAGCTTTTCTAATACTTAGAATATTAACTAATACTCCTGGAATGTTAAGACTAAAATGGAAATCTGTAAAAATTCATAGAGATCGTTTTTTAGAGATTGTAAAAATTGGACTTCCTGCTGGAGTTCAAGGAATTTTATTCAATATTTCAAATGTATTGATTCAATCTTCTGTAAATTCATTCGGTCCTTTAGTTATTGCAGCAAATACAGCATCGGTTGCTATTGAAGGTTTTGTCAATACCTCTTTAAATGCTCTATATCAAGCTACTTTAAACTTTACTAGTCAAAACTATGGAGCTAAAAAATTTGCTAGAATAGATAAAATTTTAACTTTATCTTTAATCCTATCTTTTATATGTGGTGGATTCTTTGGATTTGGTGCCTATATATTTGGAACTCCTCTTTTAAGTATCTGGATTTCAAGTAAAGAAGCTATTTCATATGGACTAATTAGATTAAGTGTAATTGGAATAAGTTACTCACTTTGTGGACTTATGGACGCTTTTGTTGGTTCTTTACGTGGACTTGGACTTTCTATTGTTCCAACTATAATTACTCTTTTTGGAGCTTGTCTATTCCGTACACTGTGGGTATTTACAATATTTGAAAACAATCATACTCTTTACACATTATATATGTCTTATCCTATATCTTGGATATTAACCTCTGGAACATTAGGTTTGTACTACCTGTATGAAAGAAAAAAATTATTTAAAACTTATGTTTCAATTTAAAATCAAAAGAGGTAGAGCCTTTAATCGCCCTACCTCTTCTACTATATACTTGTATTTCTGTTATAAAATTTACTTAAATTTTTTGTCCCATCTTCTCCATTTATCATTATCTTAACTCTATTAAATTTCCCTGTTTCTGTTAAACTATTAACAATTGAATAGATAGTTAATAAACTTTTTTGGGTATTATCATCTAATTCTTTAATATCTGAACTAAAATCTAAATAGATTGTTTTATCATTAAAATATATATTATATAGAGTTATGTCACTACTTTTTATATATTTTTCCTCTCTTAAAATTGATATAAGCTTTTCTGTTAGCTTAATTGCTCTATCTTTTGTGCTCTGTGCTAAATCTATTTCAGCTTCCATTTTTTTAAGAGTTGTCAATTTAGAATTAGGAATATACACTGTGACTTTTTCTTTTTCACTGCTTTCAACTGTATTTTTTATATTCTCTATAACTATAACTTCACTATCAGTTGCATATGTCATATATAATAATCCTGAACCTATAATAAATATCCAACAAATTATAAAAAAGATTAAACTATTTTTTTTCAAAATCACACCTCATCAATTAATAAAAATAATCTCTCACCTGTTTTGCTATCACTTGTGCCATTCTCTTTTGATATGTAGGATTTGTTATTTTTCTTAAGTCTCCCTGATTACTAATAAATCCAACCTCAATTAAAACACTCGGTCCATTAAATCCTCTTAATACTGCAAAGTTTGCTCCGTGAATACCTCTATTTTTTAGTCCTATTGTAGCTGCTAAAGCATTATTTGTTTTTCTTGCAAAACCTATTGATTTTTCTTGATTTTTTTTGTAAGCTAACTCACCCATAATTTGAGCAATAGAGTTACTTTTATCCCCATATTTATCTCCGAAACTGTTTTCAAATGCTGCTATTCTTTCTGCATAAGGAGAAGATTTTTTCGAAAAGTAAAATACTTCTACCCCATTTTGTTTGCTCGATACTGCCGAGTTAGCGTGAATACTTATAAACATATTTGCTTTTGCTCTATTACCTATTCTTGGACGCTCTGACAAATTTATAAATCTATCACTATCTCTTGTCATAACGACATTAAAATCTTTTTTTAATTCATCTCTTAAATATCTACTTACTGCTAGAACCACTGTCTTTTCATAATACTTCCTAAATCCAATAGCACCTGGATCTTTTCCTCCGTGTCCAGCATCAATAGTAATAGTAAATTGTTTTTTAGGAGATTTATCATTAAAACTTATAACAAAATCATTTCCTTTAAAAGTTTCTTTATAACTAATATTTTTATTTACTTTTATAAAAAAACCTACTGATCCACCATAATTTACTACCTGTAAGCTTTCAATATATTTATTTTTAAATTTAGCTGTATTTATTTTGCCACTTAAACTACTTCCTGGAAACTCTAAAAAAATTAACTGGTTATATTGATCATAATTTAAGGTATATTTAGACTTTGCACTCCCTAAAAAATCAACAGTTAAATTAGCTCCACTCATATTTACATTTCTAATAGTTCCAGCAAATGTAAAAATTGTCAAGAATAGAAATGTTACCAACGTTACAATTTTTTTCATACACTTCTCCACTATTTTAATTAATGAAAAAACGACAATATTAATTGTCGTTTTATTTCATAAGGCTATAAAACTCTTGAAATAGCACTTTTAACAAATGTCATTTTAACGCCTTTGTCAACCTTTACATCTACTTCATCTTCTCTTACTGCAACTATTGTTCCTTTTATTCCTCCAATAGTTACTACATTAGTTCCCTCTTTTAATGAAGCTAACATCTCTTGTTGTTTTTTTGCTTTTTTCTTGTTTGGAACTACCATAAATAGATATATAACGAATCCCCAAACAACTATCATTATATAGCTTCCATATTTAGCTAATATTTCTCTCATTTTAACCCCCTCATAAAAATAGATGATATCATTGTATCACATAACACTTTCTTTTTCAATTCTTAATAGAACTTATTTAAAGAAAGCTTTTATCTTATCTTTTAGAGTCTTATGCTTTTTATAGTTTTTATCTTTTAAACTATCTTCAAATCTTTTTAATAATTCTTTTTGCTCATCACTTAAATCAGTTGGAGTTTCAACTACTACTTGAACTAATTGATCTCCCACCATAGATCCTCTTAAAGATTTTATTCCCTCTCCTCTAAGTTTAAACAATTTTCCTGTTTGTGTTCCTGCTGGGATTTTTATATTTTTCTTACCATTTAAAGTAGGGATTTCAACCTCTCCACCTAAAGCTGCTGTTGTAAATGTGATAGGAATTTCACATATTATGTCTTCACCTCTTCTTTCAAAAAGTTCGTGAGGTTTTACTCTTATAACAACATATAGGTCTCCGTTTGGTCCACCAGTTTCACTAGCTTCTCCCATTCCTGCTATTCTTAATTTTTGTCCATCATCTATTCCTGCTGGGATTTTTATTTTTTGTTCAACAGTTTCCTTTACAATTCCTGTTCCATTACAAGTTTTACATTTTTTTTCTGGAATTTCTCCTTTACCGTGACACTCATCACACTCTGCATAACTTTCAAAATTTCCAAGAATTGTTCTTTGAACAGTTTTTATTCTACCAGAACCATTACATTTTGGACATTTTTTCATACTACTTCCTGGTTCTGCTCCTGTTCCATTACAAGTTCCACATTTTCCATTTCTTTTATATCTTATAGTTTTTTCTGTTCCTTTAGCTGCTTCTTCCAAAGTGATTTCAACTTGATATCTCAAGTCTGCTCCTGGCTCTACATAGCTTCTTCTAGCATTTCCACCAAAACCTCCGAATCCGCCAAAACCTCCAGCTCCTCCTCCAAAGAATGAACTGAAAATATCTTCAAAGCCACTAGCATCTCCTCCAAAGCCTCCACCGAAGCCTCCAGCTCCACCTTGTTCAAATGCTGCATGACCAAATCTATCATATTGTGCTCTTTTTTCTTTATCTGATATCACCTGATATGCTTCATTTACTTCTTTAAATTTTTCCTCTGCTTCTTTTTTCTCTTTTTCACTTGCATTACTGAATTTATCAGGATGATATTTCATGGCAGCTTTTCTATATGCTTTTTTTATCTCTGCTTCTGAAGCATCTTTAGCTACTCCTAATACTTCATAATAATCTCTTTTTGCCATTTAATATTTCCTCCATATTTAATATCTAAAATATTATATCATAAAATCCAATTTAATTAATAATATTTTTATTTAGAAAAATTAAAATATTGTTATATTTAACTCTCTTACATACTCTCCATTTTTTTCTAATTTTTCTATACCAACTTTTTCTGTTAATTCTCCAGAGGCATTATCATAGTCTGATATTCCATTCCAAGGTTCAAAGCATACATAGTCTGCTCCTGGAACATTCCAAAATGCTATATACTTAAATCCAGAAAAATCAAATTTTACTCCTGAATTATTTTTGCTGTTTTTTAACCAAACTATGTTGGAATTTGGATTTTCAACAATAGCAGCATCATTTATAAAGCTATTTTTTTCTAAATTAATTCTTTTTCCTTCAAAGAATTTAATCTTATCTTTAGATGAAATCAAAGCTCCATTAAGTCCAAAAATTTCTCCTGCTTCCTCTTTTTCAAACTCTATATAGTAATCTGTAAAAGCTATATTTTCATTTGTTGGAGTAGCAAAAGCTGGGTGTGCTCCTAAAGAGAAATACATATCTCCATCTGTTAAGTTTTCAACTCTATACTCAATTTTTACAGTTTTATCTTTAATTATATATTTCATAAAGAAATTAAAATCAAATGGATATAATTTTTTAGTTTCTTCATTTGAACTAAATACAAATTCTAAAAAATCTTCTCCTTGACTTGATAGCTTAAACTCATTATCTCTTGCAAAACCGTGTTTTAATGAAATATCATATTGTTTTCCATTATAAAAATATCTATTATCTTTTATTGCTCCTACAAATGGAAATAATACTGGTGAACTTTTTGCCCAAAATTTAGGATCTTTTTGCCAAACATATTCTTGTCCAGTTACTAAATCTTTTATTCCTACAAGCTCTGCTCCCTTACTATTTACTCTTAATTCTATTGCATTGTTTTTTAAATTAAATTCCATCTTTCCTCTCCTTATTAACTGTTTTTTATATAACTAATTAAGGGAATAGAGTAATGTTACCCTATTCCCTCTATAATATTTTCCTTTTTAGGAATCTATTCAATTCTTTTTATTAGTCAACAACTTCAGCTTCTGCTACATCGTCATCTGCTTTTTTTTCTGCACCTTGTCCTTGAGCACCTTGTTGAGCTTGTGCTTTTGCTTGAGCTTCTTTATAGATCTCTTCAGCAAATTTGTGAGCAACTTGTGATAATTTTTCCATAGCTTTTTCTATGGCATCTTTATCTTCTCCGTCTTTTACTTTTTTAAGTTCTTCAACAGCTGCTTCTATATCTTTTTTCTCTTGTTCTGATGCTTTATCTCCATAATCTTTTAGAGATTTTTCAGTAGAAGAGATTAACATATCTGCTTTATTTCTTGTTTCAACTAATTCTTTGAATTTTTTATCTTCAGCTTCATTAGCTTCAGCTTCTTTTGTCATTCTTTCAATATCTTCTTTAGATAGGTTTGTAGATCCAGAAATTGTTACTGTATTTTCTTTTCCAGTTCCTAAATCTTTAGCTGATACGTGAACGATTCCGTTTGCGTCGATATCAAATGTTACTTCAATTTGAGGTACACCTCTTGGAGCTGCTGGGATTCCTTCTAGGTTAAATTCTCCTAGTTTGTGGTTGTCAGCTGCTTTTGCTCTCTCTCCTTGTAGTACATTGATTGTAACTGCTGGTTGGTTATCTACTGCAGTTGAATAGATTTGAGATTTTTTAACTGGGATAGTTGTATTTTTTTCTATCATCTTAGTAAATACTCCACCTAGAGTTTCAATTCCTAAAGATAATGGAGTTACGTCTAGTAAAAGTACATCTTTTACATCTCCCATTAATACTCCACCTTGAATAGCTGCTCCTGAAGCAACAACTTCATCTGGGTTAATTCCTTTATTTGGTTTTTTACCAAAGAATGATTCTACCCATTCTTGAACTGCTGGTATTCTTGTTGATCCTCCAACTAGTAATACTTCATCAATTTCTGATGGATTTAAGTCAGCATCATTAAGAGCTGTTTTTGTAGGTCCTTGAGTTGCTTCAACAAGGTGTCTAGTTAAATCGTTAAATTTAGCTCTTGTTAATTTCATTTCTAAGTGTTTAGGTCCTGTTGCGTCCATTGTGATAAATGGTAAAGATATTGAAGTTTCCATCATTGAAGAAAGTTCTTTTTTAGCTTTTTCAGCTGCATCTTTAAGTCTTTGATATGCCATTTTATCATTTGAAAGATCTATTCCACTTTCTTTTTTAAATTCAGCTGTTAACCAGTTGATAATTTCGTTGTCGAAATCGTCTCCTCCTAGGTGGTTATTTCCTGCTGTTGAAATAACTTCAATTACACCGTCAGCTATTTCTAGTACTGATACGTCAAATGTTCCTCCTCCAAGGTCAAATACTAGAACTTTTTCTTCTTTTTTCTTTTCTAGTCCATAAGCAAGAGCTGCTGCTGTTGGTTCGTTGATAATTCTTTTTACATCAAGTCCTGCAATAACTCCAGCGTCTTTTGTTGCTTGTCTTTGAGAGTCAGTAAAGTAAGCTGGTACAGTAATTACTGCTTCTTTAATTTCTTCTCCTAAATAAGCTTCAGCATCTTTTTTCAATTTTTTTAATGTCATAGCAGAAATTTCTTGTGGAGTGTATTTTTTTCCAAAGATTTCTACTTTATAGTCGCTTCCCATATGAGTTTTAATTGAACTTACTGTTGATAGTGGATTTGTAATTGCTTGTCTTTTTGCAATTTCTCCTACTATTATTTCTCCATTTTCTTTAATATTTACTACTGATGGAGTTGTTCTTGCTCCTTCAGAGTTAGGGATTATTGTAACACTTCCCCCTTCCATTATTGCCACACACGAGTTTGTTGTTCCTAAGTCAATACCAATTATTTTACTCATTATAATTACCTCCTAAAAAACTCTATATATTTAAAATTTTCAGTTATTTTTTTATTTATCCTCTTTTACAAACCTTTACCATTGATGGTCTGATTACTTTTCCTTTCATTGTATATCCTTTTTGAAGTTCTAATACTATTTCATCATCTTTAAATTCAGGATTATCCTCAACCATTACAGCGTGATGATAGATTGGATCATATTTTCCTTCAGCTTTAATAGGTTCAACACCTTCAGATTCCATAATACCTTTTAGTTGATTTAGTATCATATCAACACCTTTTACTAGCCCATCAAAATCTTTTGTTTCTGATGAAGCAAGAATAGCTCTTTCAAGATTATCTACACCATCTAATAATTTTGTTATTATCTTTTCAGATGCAAATTTTCTTAATTCCTCTAATTCTTTTTCTTTTCTCTTTGTAAAGTTTTGGAAATCAGCTTGTTTTCTTAAATAAGATTGTTTCCAATCCTCAACTTCTGCTTGAAGTTTTCCAATTTCCTCTTCATAATTTTTATTTTCTTCACAAGTACATTTTTTGTCTTCTGATTCTTTTGTTTCAGCTTCATTACAATTAGATGTACAAGTTTCTTCTTTATCTAAATTTTCTTCTAATATCTCTTCTTTTAAATCCTTATCTGTCATCTGATTCGTCCTTTCTCTCTATTTGATTAATTACTTTATTTACCTCTTGAGTTATATATTTTATAAATCCCATTGTTTTTGAATACGCCATTCTCTTAGGTCCTATAACTCCCAAGATTCCCTTTGAAGTTCCTGCCTTATAGATTGAATAAACAAAACTATAATCTTCAAGTCCCTTTATTCCAAGTTCATCTCCAAATATTACATTTACTTTTTCTAAAGAGTTTTCTCTACTTTTTACTACCTGTTCAAACAGTGATTTTATATCTTTCCTGTGATGGAAAAGCTCTAAAGCTTCTGAAATATCATTTACATTTTTATCTTTAAATATACTTGGTACATTATTTATAAACAACTTCCTATCATCATCAAATATTCTTCCATTATCTTTTATCAATTTTCTACCTTTAATAAAAGTCTCAATATTTTCTAATGTTACCTGATTATCTCTTATTTTCATATTTATCTCTTTAGAAATAAGTTCTAACTCATCTGTTGAAACAGCCTGATCTAAAATGATTTTTTTAGTCTTAACTGATCTATTTTCCATAACTATCACAGCTACAACCATAAAGTCATCAACGTGAACCAATTCTACTTTTTTTATTCTCTCTACAAGTACACTAGGTTCCATTACAATTCCAGCATATGAAGTAACTTTAGATAACAACGAAGAAGTTTTTTGCAACAACATATCAAGTTCATTTATTCTAAATTCATATTCAAGCTCAATATTTTCCTTTTCCTCTTTAGTTAATTTTTCAACTTTTAATAATTCATCAAGATAATATTTATATCCTTTATCAGTAGGAATTCTTCCAGAAGAAGTATGTGTCTTAGCTATAAGTCCCATATCTTCCAAATCAGCCATTACATTTCTAATTGTTGCTGATGAAAGATTTATTCCATATTTTTTTACTAGGGTTCTTGATCCTATTGTATCTCCAAAAGTCAAATAATAATTTACAATAGCATTTAATACTAATTTTTCTCTATCTGTAATAGCCATCTCTCATCACCTTTTTGTTAGCACTCATTTAAGTGGAGTGCTAATTCTTAATTAAGAAGATACACCATATTTGGTTCTTTGTCAATATATTTTTTTATTTAATTTATTTTTTTGTATTTGGGCAAAAAAAAAGAGCCTCAAAAGGCTCTTTAATTTTTATTATTTTAATTATTCAGCTGCGATAGCAGAAACTGGACATCCAGCAGCACAAGCTCCACAATCTACACAAGCATCTCCGATAGCATATTTTCCATCGTCAGTTGCAGCGATAGCTCCTACTGGGCAAGTTCCTTCACAAGCTCCACATCCGATACAAGTATCTTTATCTATTACGTGCATTAAAATCCCTCCTATAAATTTCTTAAAAGTATTTTCTTAACTACCTATACTATACTGTATTTTCACTATTCTGTCAAGTACAATTTAAAAAAAATGTTGTATTTCCAAACACTAATCTTTTGATGCTCAAATTATTGTTTACAAATTTTATTAAACGTCGTGTTCTTGTAAATTATTTACTCTTATTATTGTAGTTAGTTTTCTTCCATACTCCTCTTTAATTTCAGAATAATTATTTAAGTGTTTTACAAGCTTTAAAGAATTATCTCCATTTACTATTGCTGTTCTAAGTTGTTTATATGCTCCGTGTCTTGCAAGAGTTAAAATATAATCTTTTACTGATTCATCAATAGTTTCATATCTTTTATAGTAAGTATTTTTTCCTATTTTTACACTATCTTTAGAATTTTTAGAAAAAGATTTCATTCCAAACAGATTATTTCCTTTTTTAGCTACTGAAGAAGTACCCCAACCACTTTCTAAGGAAGCCTGTGCTATCACTAACGAAACTGGTGGAACTACCATCTTATTTAAAAGTTCATTATAGTTTTTACTATTCACTTTATATTTTGTGAATAATTGTTCTGCCACTTTTTTCTCTTCTAAAGTTATAGTCCCTCTCTCCACTATATTTTTTATAAAATCCTTTTCTTTTCTTATTTCAGTCTCTACCTTTTCAATAATAGGGACTAAAGTTTGTATAAATACTCTTTTTCTCTCTTTTCCTTGTACACGACTAAAGTCAATTTTCTTATTTAGATAGAATTGCTTATTTTTTAACTGCTCTTCATTGATGTTACTTGTAGCAAAAATATTCATTCCTAAGAAAATAAGCATTAGTAATATCTTAATTTTTCTCAATTTGCCCTCCATAATTTTTTTATTTTCTTAATTTCTTTAATTCTCTTAAACATTGCTATTATTATACCACATTTTACTAAACTCTATCCAATTTTTTATAAAAATATATATTAAAAATAAAAAAAAGACATAACTTATCAAAAACTTTTTTAATAAAATTATATCTTTTTTATCTGTTTTATTCTGATTTTTTTATCCAGTCCGCATCATCATTTAATAATGCTGGAACATAGATTATAACATCATCTAATGGAGAAATTTTAAATTCTTTTTCCAATGTAGTTTGATTTCCTGTTGCATCTTTAAACTTTATATTTACCTTATGACTAGATCCCTTTACATTAATCATAGCTTTTTTCTTAGGTTTTAATTTTTTAAATTTTGATCCATCAACAGAGTAAGATACCTCTACAATTTCATAATTGCTCTTTGTCTTATTATCAAGAAAAACCCTATGTTGTTTACCAGTGATGAAAAGAGCCACAGCTATTCCTATTAAAATGATAACTAAGCAAACCCAATTTCTTACAGTTTTCATTAATTATCACTCTCCTTTTTGTTAGTTTGAAGCTCTAAAACTCTTTTTCTCTCCTCTTCTTTCTCTTTTTCTCTTTTCCATTGGTGTAAAATTAAAACTAATGCAATAATACCATAAGATATAAATACTCTAAAATACTCTCCTATTTGTGCTGAACCTATAAGTTCTTTTCCAGCTCTTGGAGCTAAGATAAACATTGTATGAAACAGTATAACACCACTTAAAGCGTTAGGTATACTAGCTTTTGATACAGTTGCTCCTCCTATTAGTAGAGCTGCTATTGCAAACATTCCTATTTGTTCGTGACTATTATATGTATTCATTGTACCAATATTTTGTAAAAATATTATTTGTCCAATTGCTGCTAAAACGGTAGATATTACTATTGCTAATATTCTTGTTCTATCTGTTGCTATTCCTGAAGCTTTTGATACTTCTATATCTTGTCCAATTGCTCTCATATCTTGTCCTAATTTAGTTTTTCTAAACCATACAATAAATAAACATAATAAAACTATCGCTAATATTGTCAGTACTGGTATTGAATAACCAGCTATTTTTAATGGAATACCATCATCTAAAACCCTTCTTATATCTTTTAAATCTATGGCATTTCTTATTCCATATCCTCTTGATAGTAAAATAGAATCATTTCTCATAGGAATAACTTTTCCCATTCCATAAAGAACTAATAATTGATAAACTCCATTGATAAAAAATCCAAGTATCATTGAAGTTATCATCTCTCTTCCCTTGGCTCTATTTAAAACTACTCCTCCTATGTATCCCATAAGAACTGATATTGGTAACGAGATTATTATAGATAAGAAAAATCCCTGTAATCCTATTACTTCCCAATCTGTTATAAAGATCAAAGCTATTTGCCCTGCCATTGCTCCCAATACAATACCAAAATTTAATCCCATTCCTGCTATAATAGGAATCAATAATGAAAGTACTAAAAATAGATTACGTGAAAGTCTTAAAATTATCTCTTGAATTAAATAATCTATTGTCAATCCTGATACTGGTATAGATAAAAGGATAATAACTATCATAAATATAGGTACTATATTATTTATAAGAAAATTTTTTACTTTACTTTCCACTTCCAGCACCCTCCTTTCTTGTTAAAGCATATAGTATCATTCCATTAGATACTATAATTCTTATTGTTTCAGACATATCTGTTTGTATTATATTATTTACAACAGTAGGTGTCATTGTTAATATTCCTTGAAATAGAAATGTTCCAACAATTACATTTATAATAGTAGCTTTATTTACTGAAGCTCCACCTATTAAAATAGCTGCTATTGCTGGAAACGCCATATAAAATGGTGCTAGATATAGTTGAACAAAACCAAAGCTTTGTTGATATACTACAATTCCAATTGCTGCTATAACAGTAGACATAATAACTGATTTTACTCTTATCTTGTCAATATCAATTCCTGTTGCCTTAGCAAACTTATCATTTGTTCCTACTGCTTTCATAGCATAACCTGTTCTTGTTCTAAAGAATATCCAAATTATAGCCCCTAATATGATAAAACATATAATCTCTCCTAGTGGCAATATATCACTTGGAATATGCAAAACCTTATCTAATACTCTATGCCAATAATTTTCTACACTTATAGTAGTACGTAGTCCCTCTCCTCCATATGCCCAAATCATATCTTGACTTTTAAATGGAAGAACAAGCCACATTATACACATAATTGCAACTGAAGAGAATCCAATATATGTTGCAATCATCATCTCTCCACCCTTTACCTTATTTAAAATATGCCCATATAGCCAACCAAAAATTATAGCAAATGGTATTGAAAAAAGTATAGCTCCAACAAATCCAGCCAATCCTGTAAGTTGTAACTCAATACTTATTACAGCCCCTAATAGCCCAGCTTCTACACCAAGTGGCATACCAAAATTTAATCCTGTTCCTGCTTGTATCATTGGAACTAACGATAAAACTAATATCGCATTCATTCCAAATCTTACTAAAGTATCTCCTATTGCTGTCTTTAAATTAATTCCTATAAAAGGAGAAATTAAATACATTGATAAAAGAAACAGAGCAATTATTATTCTTGGCCACCCTGCATTTTTTATCACATTTTTCACACTACTCATCTCTTTCCTCCTTAACTCCTACCATCATCTTTCCAAATTCTAATATATCAGCTTTTGGAGATAATATTCCTGCTACTTTTCCTTCATTTATTATTGCAATTCTGTCACAAACACTTCTTAATTCTTCTATTTCAGATGATGTTATTATAATTGTAGTTCCCTTAACTGCGTTATACTCCTTTAATATATCCAAAACAAGTTTCTTAGCTCCTACGTCTATTCCTCTTGTTGGCTCTGATACAAATAAAACTTTAGGATCCATAGTAAAAGCTTTAGCTAAACATACTTTTTGTTGGTTTCCTCCACTTAATTCTTGAGCTCTTTGTTTTTCACTCATACATCTTATTTCCAATTTTTTTATATAGTTTTGAGCATTTTCTCTTATCTTTTCCTCATCTACCATATTAAATAACTTAAATCTCTTTTTAAAAAATTTACCTTTAATCTGCATAGCTGGATAAGCAATATTATCCTCTATTGAGCTTTCAAGCAGAAGTCCTACTCCTTTTCTATCCTCTGACACAAAGAAAATTCCTTTATCTAATGGATATTTAGGATTATTTAATTCTAAGCTTTCACCATTAAAAATAACCTCTCCGTTTGAAGGATAAAGTCCCATAACTCCATTGGCAATCCCAATTTTACCTTGTCCTGCCATTCCTCCAAGTCCTAAAATCTCTCCCTCTTTAATTTCAAGATTAAGCCCTTTTACCATCTCTCCTGGCATATCTACCCACAAATTTTTTATCTCTAAAATAGTTTTTCTATCTTTTTTCTCTACATCTTCAACTTCTTCAGTAGTTTCAATTTTTCTACCTATCATCCATTCTGTAATTTGGTTGACATTTGTATCTTTAGTTTTTACACTATTGATTAAAAGTCCATCTCTTAAAACTACAACTTTATCACAAACAGACATTATCTCATCTAATCTATGAGTAATAAAAATAATAGCTATACCTTTTTCTGATAATCTTTTCATTGTTTCTAAAAGAAGTTTTGCCTCTTCCTCTGTTAAAACTGCTGTTGGTTCATCTAAAACTAAAAGTTTTGTTTTTTCTCTTTCTATTTCACGAGCAATTTCAGTAAATTGTTTATGAGCCACTGGCATCTCATTAATCAACTCTGCTGAATCTATTTTTATTCCTAAATGAGACACTGCATCATCTGCTCTTTTTTCTATCTCTTTAGTATCAATCTTTCTTATTCTCTCACCAAAAAGTCCCTCTAAAAAACTATTTGAAGTAGATTCTCTATTAAGTACAATATTTTCATTTGCCTTAAAACCTGGGATTAAAGAAAATTCTTGGTGAACCATTCCTATTCCTACTTCAAGAGCATCAAATGGAGATTTAAAATGTGTTTCTTTTCCCTCAAAATATATTTTTCCTCCATATCCTCCAGTTTCATAAATAACTGACATTCCAAAAATAGCTTTCATCAATGTTGATTTTCCTGCTCCGTTTTCACCAACTAGTCCAACAATCTCTCCTGGTTCAACTTCAAGATTTATATCTTTTAAAACAACATTTTCTCCGAAAGATTTTGATAAATTTTCTATTTTTAACAAAACATTATTTTCCACATTTTCACCTCTTAAAAAATGAAAGGAGGGGTTTTACCCCTCCCTTATTATTTTATTTTAAAATATTTTTCAGGAACAGTTTCATTTGTCATATTCAAATATCCTTTTCCTAAAACATAAGTATCTTGATATAATAAGTAGAAGTTTTCCTTTTCAATTCCATTTATATCAGTATAGTTACTTCCATTCCAACCTGCTCCTGGAGTAAATTTCTTTAATGATTCCATAATAGCATCAAAATCTGTAACATCTACATCATTTTCAATTACGTTTCTTGCGTGATCTGCTAAAGCTACAACAGAGATAAAGTTGTATGAGTATGCCCAAGTACCCATTCTTCCTGCTGCTCCTTTTTCTACAACAGTATCTTCAACTCTTTTTAAAATTTTAGGCCAATTTCCTTTTTCATCTTCAGAGAATTTAATTCCTAAAGCTCCAGGATATCCCATTGTTGGAGAAGGTAAGTCAGCCTCTACAAAATATCCACCATTTTCAGCAACTCTTTTTAAAAGAGGTTCTGTATGTGCATCGTTTGTAGCAAAGAAAGCTATATTTTTACCATATTTTTCTAACCAACTTGGAACTTGTTCCAAAATATATTGTTGTGCCCCTGCAACTCCAACATCACTTACTGGGTCTGGTGCTGACATTTCAATAAATTCCATTCCTAAATCTTTAGCTGCTTCAGCCATTATATTTCTTCTTCTTGATAATAATTCATAACTTAAGTGTCTTGGGAAAGAGATATGCATAAATTTGTCTGCTCCCATCTCTTTTGCCGCTTTAACAATTAAATATCCTCTTGCTACGTTGTCAGGATTTGTAACTAAGTCTGATGCTTCTGAAATAATTTCAGGATCTTCGTGTGGTGCATTTGCTATTAATAAAATATCTGGTCTTGCTTCTCTAATTCTTCTAAAAGCTTCAACAGTTCCAGGAACTGCTTCTCCAACTATGATAACTTTCATCTTAGGGTCATCAGCAAGTCCAACCATTTGAGAAATAGTTGTTTCCATCTCTTGCATAAAGTTATCTGGGAATGTTACGTGTGTTACCATTCCACCTTTGTCCACTGAACCATACATCTTTACAATCTCTTCCGCTCCACGTAAACTATCTTCTGATTGCGATACTGTTCCACTTACCACTCCAATATGATAATCTGGTTCAGCTGCTAAAGCAAACATTGAAAAGACAAACATAAATAATCCGTATAAGTATTTTCTCATATTTCTCCCCCTTACAATTTAATTATTGTATAATTTTTATATATATAATATAGTATTTTATATCAGGTCATAAAAAAGGCCGCACTTAATACAGTACTATTTTTTTAATACTCTTGTTATAAAATATTTTATTGTGACTATGATTATACAACTATGAACTTGGTATGTCAACAATTTTTTGAAAAATTTTTTTCTTATTTTTTTAAAATAAAAATATAAATTATTTTTCCTTGAAAAAAATATAGTTATATCTTTCTTTGAATCATATATTTTTTTTATTATTTTTCAACTAATTTTAAATTATATCAATAATGTTTTTTGGTAAATAAAAAACACCCTATAACTTGCTAACTTAAGATATAGAGTGTTTTTTATAATTTATAACTGACTCATATTATATAATTTATAATAAAATCCTTTGTTTTCTAATAGCTCTTGATGTGTTCCTCTCTCCTCTATTCCGTTATCTGTAAGAACTATTATTTCATCAGCATTTTTTATTGTAGATAATCTGTGTGCAACAACTATTGTTGTTCTTCCCTTACATAACTCTTCTAATGATTTTTGTATTAATCTTTCTGTAATATTATCTAAAGCAGAAGTTGCCTCATCTAAAATAAGAATTGGTGGATTTTTTAAAAATATTCTCGCTATTGCTATTCTTTGCTTTTGTCCTCCAGAAAGTTTAACTCCTCTCTCTCCCACATAAGTGTTATATCCATCTGGCATATTCATTATCAAATCGTGAATATTTGCCTTTTTTGCAGCTAACATTACTTCTTCATCACTAGCTTCACTATTTCCAACCAATATATTTTCTTTAATTGTTCCAGTAAATAAAAATACATCTTGTTGAACTATTCCAATATTTTTTCTAAGTGATTCCAATTTTACATCATAGATACTCTTACCATCTATTTTTATATCCCCAGATTTAATATTATAAAATCTTGGTATCAAATTACAAAGAGTTGTTTTTCCTCCTCCTGATGGTCCTACTAAAGCTAACATCTTTCCTTTAGGAATCTTTAATGAAATATCTTTTAAAATTGATTTATCTTCGTGATCAAAAGAGATGTTTTGAAAATCTATTTCCCCCTCAACTTTTGACAACTCTATTGCATTAGTTTTATCACTCTCAACCTCTTCTCCTATAAGCTCCATAAATCTTTTAAATCCACTCATACCATTTTGAAACTGCTCTACAAAAGCAATAAGTCTTTTTATTGGTTGAGTAAAAATCTTTATATAAAGAAGATATGCTAAAAAATCTCCTATTCCTATTTTTCCCCAATAAGTAAATAATCCTCCAAAAATAAGTACAACATAATCTAATAAATCTGTTAAAAATCCTACTCCTGCAGTATATTCTGCCATTATTTTATAAGATTTACTTTTAGCTTCCACAAATTTTTTATTATCTGCTTCAAATCTTTCTCTTTCATTTTCATTAATAACAAAGGCTTTTGAAACTCTTATTCCCGATATACTATTTTGTAGTCTAGCATTTATATCTCCAGTCTTTTCTCTTGTTTTCATAAAGACTGCTAACATTCTTTTTCTTTGAAACATACTATATAAAACAATAAAAGGCAATAAACAAAATATTATCAATGTCAATTGAACATTTATTCTTATTAACATTGTAAATGCTCCTATTATCATAAAAAATGAAATAAATAGATCTTCTGGTCCGTGGTGAGCAAGTTCCGAAATATCTTGTAAATCATTTACAATTCTTGACATTATACTTCCAGTTTGATTATTATCAAAATATCTTATTGACAGGTTTTGAAGATGATTATAAATATCTCTTCTCATATCTGATTGCATTCCAACCCCAACTAAATGTCCCCAATATTGCATAAAATATGCACACAACATCTTTATCAAATATATAACTAAAAGAACTCCAGCAAAAACTCCAATAGCCCTTATCTCTTTATTTGGAATAAGATTATTTACCATCTCTCTAGTTATCATCGGATAAAACAGATCACAAAGTGCTGATATTGTTGCAACAAAAAGATCTAAGAAAAATAACTTCTTATATGATTTATAATAACTTATAAATTTTTTAAGCATTTCATTCCTCCCTTTAAATTTTCATTCTGTTTATTATAACATATATAACAATTTTCATATACTTTTAATTTTCTAAAATATATTTTTTTATAATTATTGTACTTTTTTCGTGAAGTTTATAATCTAAATAGAAACTATAATTTTTTTCACTGTAATATAACTCTTTTCCCTCTTTCAAGAAAAATATTTTAGTTAAAAATTTAATTGAAAAAACATCAAAGTTTATAGTTACATTTTTACGATTCAATTCTCTAATTAGCTTTAGAAAAAAACTATGTACTTCAAATGGAGATGAAAATTTCTTACTATCTTTATACAAAATTATCTCACTTTTATAGTCTCTCTTATTTAATATTTTTATTAAATACTCCTCAAAATTTTTAGGATTTAGTTGATTTACATAATCTATTCTATCTTTTATATATTTACTTCCCTCCACTGGAAGAATTTTATTCATTAAATTATATACATAATCTATATTTTGTACTTTATCTTTAATACTATTAATCAATATATTTAATATTTTATTATCTTCAACTATATTTTTACATATAAATTTTATTCCTAGTATCTTTGAATTTCTATGTTCTGATGCTCTTATTTTTTCATAATCTATCTGCAAGTTAGAATTTTCTACAATATCTTTAATCATAGGAACCAAAATATTTTTTTCTAAATCATAAAATCTACTATAATTTTTATTTGATAGATTAAATAAACTTTTAAACTCATCTAATTCAAAACTTATATTCTCTTTTTTTTCTAAAATAAATTTCTGATACAATATATGTGTATATCTCTCTTTAAAATTTAAAATAGAATCTAACTTTATCTCATTAAAAAATGAATTATTATTAAATGATGAAGCAAATTCTTCAGACAAAGTTATTCCAATAATCTCTTTATCTATATGAAAAGATGAAAGTATACTTATAAATGTCATCGGTTTTCCCTTATAAGAAATAATTATATTTTTTTCTCTCAATTTTAATAGATCATTAAATATAGATGTTTCCAATTCATCTTTATCTAAATATATTCCTCGTTTTATTAATTGATTTTTTTCTAATTCAATATATCTACCTTTTAACTCTCTTTTTAAGATAAGTAATATGCTTTTTTCCTTTTTAGTTAGAAATTTAGTGAAGTTTATTGTAAAAAATGAGAAATTTTTGTCAGGTAAGTTGTTTATAAAAAAATTTTGCAAAATAAAACACCTCCATAAAAACAAATTAAATCAACGAAT
>JAUNAY010000119.1 GCA_030527385.1 Fusobacterium sp.
TGCTGCATCTACAAAAACCTCTTTAATATTTTGGTTATTTTCTAAGCTTTCTTGAATCTTTTCTGCTGTATCTAAACTGTCAAAATATATAAGTAAAGAATCAGAAAGAGGATTTTCCCCCTTTGGTATTGCCACATCTAACTGAGTTTGTAAATTTTTAAATGCTTCCTCTTTAGAGAGATACCTAACTCTTCTAACTCCTTCAACTCCTAAAATATCTATCTCTATCTTATTTTTTTCCTCTTCTTTTAGTTCACTTTTCAAATCAGCCGTAAAAAAATAGCTGTTATCAATCTTTTTATTTATTGAAGATATATTAGTTAAAACTGATAAGAAAAAATTTAAAATGATAAAGGATATAACTAAAAGAATAAAGGTTTTTTTCTTTATTTTAACTCTCTGTTTTGTATAACTATTTTTTTCTATCTTCATCATCAAATTATTATTCATATACACTCCATCATTAAAAATTCTCTCAATAAAATTTAAGGCTGACTAAATCTAATCAACATAGGTAAAGTCAGCCTTAATTAATAATTACTACATATTCTCTTTTACCATAGCTACTAATTTAGCTGCTGTAAGTTCATATTTTTCTAAAAGTTCTGTTGCTTTTCCACTTTGTCCAAATTTATCATAAATTCCTAATTTTTTAACTTTTGTAGGATATACTTCTGATAAAAATTCAGATACTGCAGAACCAAGTCCACCAATAACAGAGTGTTCTTCAGCTGTTATTATAAATTTAGTTTCTTTTGCAGCTTTTAATATTGTTTCTCCATCAAGAGGTTTAATTGTTCCTACATTGATTACTCTTACAGAGATACCTTCTTTTGCAAGAATATCAGCTGCTTTTATTGCTTCATAAGTCATAAGTCCTGTTGCAGCAATAGTAACATCTGTTCCCTCTTTTACTGTATTTGCTATTCCTATTTGGAAATCATAAGTTTCTTCATCAAATATAGTTTCTACATCTAGTCTACCCATTCTAATATATACAGGTCCTTCATATTCTGCTGCTGCATATACCATTTTTTTAGTTTCTACTGCGTCAGCTGGGCAAAGAACTACCATTCCTGGAATAGCTCTCATTATAGCTATGTCTTCAACAGCTTGGTGTGATCCACCATCTTCTCCTACTGAAATTCCTGCGTGAGTAGGAGCTATTTTTACATTTAATTTTGGATATGCTATTGTATTTCTAATTTGTTCAAATCCTCTTCCTGCTGCAAACATTGCAAAAGTTGAAGCAAAAGGTATTTTACCACAAGTTGCAAGTCCTGCTGCTGTTCCCATAAGATCTGCTTCTGCAATTCCTACGTTAAAATGTCTTTCAGGAAACTCTTTTTCAAACATACTTGTTTTTGTAGATTTAGTCAAATCTGCATCTAAAACTACGATATTTTTATTTATTTTTCCAAGTTCTACTAAAGCTTCTCCATAAGCTTGTCTTGTAGCCTTTTTACTCATTTATTAGTCCCTCCTGGATTTTCTTATAGATTATTTACTTAATTCAGCTAATGCTCTTTCTGTTTCTTCTGCTGTTGGAGCTACTCCGTGGAATCCACATACGTTTTCCATAAATGAAACTCCTTTTCCTTTTATAGTTTTAGCTATAATAATAGTTGGTTTTCCTTTTACAGTTTTAGCTTCTGCTATTGCATTTAAAATTTCTGTAAAATTATGTCCGTCTATTTTTATAACATTCCAACCAAATGCTTCCCATTTTGCATCAACTGGTTCAATTCCCATAACTTTATCTACATTACCATCGATTTGTAAATTGTTATAGTCTAAGAAAGCACATACGTTATCAAGTTTGTAATGAGCTGCTGTCATTGCTGCTTCCCAAACTTGCCCTTCTTGAATTTCTCCATCTCCAAGTATTACATATGTTCTGTAAGATTGTCCAGAAATTCTAGCATTTAAAGCCATACCATTAGCTACTGATAGTCCTTGTCCTAATGATCCAGTTGAAATTTCTACTCCTGGTACTTTTCTCATATCTGGATGTCCTTGAAGGAAAGAACCATATTTTCTTAATGTAACTAATTCTTCTTTAGCAAAATATCCTCTTTCTGCAAGTGTTGCATATAAAGCAGGAGCTGCGTGTCCTTTTGATAGAACTAATCTATCTCTGTTTTCCATTTTAGGATTTGCAGGATCTATATTCATTTCAGCAAAATATAGAGTTGTCAATATATCTGTTGCAGATAGTGATCCTCCTGGATGCCCTGACTTAGCTTCACATATCATTTTTACTATTGATTTTCTGATACTATTAGCTTTTTCTTCTAGAATTTTAATATCTTTCATTTGTTTCTCCTTTCAAATATTTATATTCTTTATAAATTATATTATTTTATACACATTATTGTCAAGAAAAGGAAAAAAATTTTATACTAAAAAAATTTAGTTATGTTGCTTGTAATAAAATTTATTCCTCTTAATATTTGCTCTGTTATCTCTTTATATTTTATACTTCCTATAATTATAAGAAAAAATGTGTATGAAAAAAAAGGACGCAATAATTTCCCTTCTTTTTTCATATCTTTTAATATAGTAAGTATCCCTAAAGAAAAAAGATATATGAATTCCATTGTATTTTTTGTATATCCAACTGCTATAATAGAAGATAGAGCAATAAATAAAATCAAAAGAGTTTTGGTTACTTTTGGGGTACAACTTATTTTAAAGATAGGTATTTTTAAAAGTGCGCCTCCACCCCAACCTTTAGGATAAAGATCAAAAATAAAGTGTATAGATAATGCTGTTGCAAATCCCATTAAAAAATATCTAAAGATCTCATTTTGATCTTGTTCATAAAGTTTTATTAGAAATAAAAGAGCCAAAGGGCTATGAGTAAGAATACTTCTGTGTTTTAATTTCATTTTAAAATCCCAATCGGGAAATTTTATGCCTAAAAAGTAAGCTGCAAACGATACAATGAATCCTAACATACTTACTTTCTCAAAAAATTTTGCAAAAAACTCCATTATTTCTCCTATTCTTTAAAAAAAGGGAGCAGAAAAATTCTGCTCCCTTCCTGCCTTTTATGTAAGGTTAATTACTAAATATTTAATTATTTAGTGATTTCAGCAACTACTCCAGAAGCTACTGTTCTTCCACCTTCTCTGATAGCGAATCTTAATCCTGTTTCCATTGCGATTGGGTGAATTAATTCTACTCTCATTTCGATGTTATCTCCAGGCATTACCATTTCTACTCCTTCTGGTAATGTGATTGCTCCTGTTATATCTGTTGTTCTGAAATAGAATTGTGGTCTGTATCCTGAGAAGAATGGAGTATGTCTTCCTCCTTCTTCTTTAGTTAGTACGTATACTTCTGATCTGAAGTTTGTATGTGGATGGATTGATCCTGGTTTTGCTAGTACTTGTCCTCTTTCTACATCTTCTTTTTTAGTTCCTCTTAATAGAGCTCCTATGTTGTCTCCTGCTTGTCCTTGATCAAGTAGTTTTCTGAACATTTCTACTCCAGTACAAGTAGTTTTTGTTGTAGGTTTGATTCCAACTATTTCTACTTCTTCTCCTACTTTGATTACTCCTCTTTCTACTCTTCCTGTTACAACTGTTCCTCTTCCTGTAATTGTAAATACGTCTTCTATTGGCATTAGGAATGGTTGATCTACTGCTCTTTCTGGTGTTGGGATGTATTCGTCAACTGCGTCCATTAGCGCTACGATTTGATCTACCCATTTTTGTTCTCCATTTAATGCTCCTAGTGATGATCCTGTTATTACTGGAATGTCATCTCCTGGGAATCCATATTCGTTAAGTAGTTCTCTTACTTCCATTTCTACTAGTTCTAGTAATTCTGGATCGTCTACCATATCTGCTTTGTTTAGGTATACTACGATGTAAGGTACTCCAACTTGTCTTGATAGTAGTATGTGTTCTCTTGTTTGAGGCATTGGTCCATCAGCTGCTGATACAACTAGGATTGCTCCGTCCATTTGAGCTGCTCCTGTAATCATATTTTTTACGTAGTCAGCATGTCCTGGACAGTCAACGTGTGCATAGTGTCTAGTTTTTGTTTCATACTCGATGTGAGCTGTGTTGATTGTTATTCCTCTTTCTCTTTCTTCTGGAGCAACGTCGATTTTATCAAAGTCAACTTTTTGAGCTAGTCCTAAATCTGATAATACTTTAGAGATAGCTGCTGTTGTAGTTGTTTTTCCGTGGTCAACGTGTCCGATTGT